>NZ_JALW01000046.1:0-46090 GCF_000710795.1 Enterobacter sp. T1-1
AGAGCTTACCGGGCCTACGTTTCCAGGCTTTTGTTGGCCGGGTAAGGCGAAGCCGACCCCCGGCAAGCATCACTCGCCGCGATACACGCAGCCTGCCGTACAGGTCTCTTTGATCATCACTGCGCTCAGTAGCGGTACCAACGGTTTCATCTGATCCCAAATCCATTTTGCCAGCACTTCGCTGGTCGGGTTTTCAAGGCCCGGAATATCGTTCAGGTAATAGTGATCCAGACGATCGTAAGTCGGCTTAAATGCCGCCTTCAGCTCAGCAAAGTCCATGATCCAACCGGTATGCGGATCAACTTCACCGGTGATCTCAAGACGCACCATAAACGAATGCCCGTGCAGACGGCCGCATTTATGTCCTTCAGGAACATGCGGAAGGTGGTGGGCGGCTTCGAAGGTGAAATCTTTAAACAGTGTGGTGGACATGATCGCTCTCAGTAATGCGGAAAAAACCGCCGCATAGTACCGGAAAGCACAATTTTTAGCATTAACTAAAACGGCCTTTACCTTCAATGCAGCAAAAAAGCCGTCGCTTTGTGATTTATATCCTTATTTTACAGTGAGTTAGTTTATCGCTTTTACCGTTAAGAACGATAACTAAAACAGGTTAGTCCATTTGGTTATTTATTATTTCCATCCCTTCTTTAATTGTTATTATCCTCGCCGTTAACCTTATCTTCAGTTTGGATTTATTCGCTTAAAGTCCGCTTGGCTACTGGAACATAACGACGCATGACAACACAGGCCCCACCTTCAAATTTGCTTCCCCTGAACCCGGAGCAACTGGCGCGCCTTCAGGCTGCCACCTCTGATTTTTCTCCCACCCAGCTTGCCTGGGTCTCTGGCTATTTCTGGGGAATGCTCAACCAGCAGCCTGGCGCTGTGGCTGCGGCTCCGGCAACGGCGGTAGAAATTCCTGCCATTACGCTTATCTCCGCTTCGCAGACGGGCAATGCCCGCCGCGTGGCAGAAGCGCTGCGTGACGACCTGCTGGCCGCCAAACTGAACGTGAACCTGGTGAACGCCGGGGATTATAAATTCAAACAGATCGCGTCAGAAAAACTGCTGGTGGTTGTGGCCTCAACGCAGGGCGAGGGTGAACCCGCTGAAGAGGCGGTCGCGCTGCATAAATTCCTGTTCTCGAAAAAAGCGCCCAGACTCGATGGCACTGCGTTTGCCGTGTTCGGCCTGGGCGATACCTCTTATGAATTCTTCTGCCAGTCCGGCAAAGATTTTGACAGCAAGCTGGCGGAGCTGGGCGCAGAGCGCCTGCTGGACCGCGTTGATGCAGATGTGGAATACCAGGCTGCCGCTGCAGAGTGGCGTGCGCGCATTGTTGACGTGCTGAAAGCACGCGTACCGAAAGAGACACCAGCCCAGGCTGCGATCACCGCGACCGGCGTGGTCAACGACATTCACACCAGCCCGTACACCAAAGAGGCGCCGCTGTCGGCAAGCCTGTCGGTTAATCAAAAAATTACCGGTCGCGACTCTGAAAAAGATGTGCGCCATATCGAGATCGATCTGGGCGACTCGGGTCTGCGCTATCAGCCTGGCGATGCGCTGGGGGTCTGGTATCAAAACGATCCAGCGCTGGTCAAAGAGCTGGTCGAACTGCTGTGGCTGAAAGGCGACGAGCCTGTCACCGTCGAAGGCAAAACGCAGCCGCTCTCTGAAGCGCTGCAGTGGCACTTCGAGCTGACGGTAAATACCGCCAATATCGTTGAGAACTATGCCACCTTAACGCGCAGCGAATCGCTGCTGCCGTTAGTGGGCGATAAGGCGAAGCTGCAGCATTACGCGGCGACCACGCCGATTGTCGATATGGTGCGTTTCTCTCCGGCACAGCTGGATGCCGAGGCGCTGATCGGCCTGCTGCGTCCGCTCACGCCGCGTCTGTACTCCATTGCCTCATCGCAGGCTGAAGTCGAGAGCGAAGTGCACATCACCGTGGGCGTGGTGCGGTACGACCTCGAAGGCCGTGCCCGCGCGGGCGGTGCCTCCAGCTTCCTGGCCGATCGCGTGGAGGAAGAGGGCGAAGTGCGCGTCTTTATCGAGCACAACGACAACTTCCGTCTGCCGGCGAACCCGGAAACGCCGGTAATCATGATTGGCCCGGGTACCGGCATTGCGCCGTTCCGTGCCTTCATGCAGCAGCGTGCGGCGGACGAGGCACGGGGTAAAAACTGGCTGTTCTTCGGTAACCCGCACTTTACCGAAGATTTCCTCTATCAGGTTGAGTGGCAGCGCTACGTGAAAGAAGGGGTGCTGACCCGTATCGATCTGGCCTGGTCGCGCGATCAGAAAGAAAAAGTATACGTACAAGACAAACTGCGCGAACAGGGCGCAGAGCTGTGGCGCTGGATCAATGACGGTGCCCACATTTATGTCTGCGGTGACGCCAATCGCATGGCGAAAGACGTTGAGCAGGCACTGCTGGAAGTGATTGCCGAATTCGGTGGTATGGATGCCGAAGCGGCGGATGAATTTTTAAGTGAGCTGCGCGTTGAGCGCCGTTATCAGCGAGATGTCTACTAATGAGCGAAAAACATCCAGGACCCCTGGTGGTCGAAGGTAAACTGTCAGACGCCGAGCGCATGAAGCTGGAAAGCAACTATCTGCGCGGCACCATTGCTGAAGATCTGAATGACGGTCTCACCGGCGGTTTCAAAGGCGACAACTTCCTGCTGATCCGTTTCCACGGCATGTATCAACAGGACGACCGCGACATTCGCGCCGAGCGTGCTGAACAGAAGCTGGAGCCGCGTCACGCGATGCTGTTGCGCTGCCGTCTGCCGGGCGGAGTGATCACCACGACACAGTGGCAGGCGATTGATAAATTCGCCGGTGAAAACACCATTTACGGCAGCATTCGTCTGACCAACCGTCAGACCTTCCAGTTCCACGGCATTCTGAAGAAGAACGTGAAGCCGGTACACCAGATGCTGCACTCCGTCGGACTGGACGCGCTGGCAACGGCCAACGACATGAACCGTAACGTGCTCTGCACCTCGAACCCGTATGAGTCCGAGCTGCACGCTGAAGCCTATGAGTGGGCGAAGAAGATCTCCGAGCACTTGTTGCCGCGTACCCGCGCCTATGCGGAAATTTGGCTCGATCAGGAAAAAGTTGCGACCACCGATGAAGAACCAATCCTCGGTCAGACCTATCTGCCGCGTAAGTTCAAAACCACGGTGGTGATCCCGCCGCAGAACGACATCGATCTGCACGCCAACGACATGAACTTTGTGGCAATTGCCGAAAACGGCAAGCTGGTGGGCTTTAACCTGCTGGTGGGCGGCGGTCTGTCCATTGAACACGGTAACAAGAAAACCTATGCCCGCACCGCGAGCGAGTTCGGCTTCCTGCCGCTGGAGCATACGCTGGCCGTGGCGGAAGCGGTGGTCACCACCCAGCGCGACTGGGGTAACCGTACCGACCGTAAAAACGCGAAAACCAAATACACCCTGGAGCGCGTGGGCGTTGAGACGTTCAAAGAGGAAGTGGAGCGTCGTGCGGGGATCAAATTTGAGCCGATCCGCCCTTACGAATTCACCGGTCGCGGCGATCGCATCGGCTGGGTAAAAGGCATCGACAATAAATGGCACCTGACGCTGTTTATCGAAAACGGCCGTATTCTGGATTACCCGGGCCGTCCGCTGAAAACCGGCCTGCTGGAAATCGCGAAGATCCACAAAGGTGAGTTCCGCATTACCGCCAACCAGAACCTGATTATTGCTGGTGTGCCGGAAAGTGAAAAGGCGAAAATTGAGGCGCTGGCGCGTGACCATGGGTTGATGAATGCGGTCAAACCGCAGCGCGAAAACTCGATGGCCTGCGTGTCGTTCCCGACCTGTCCGCTGGCGATGGCGGAAGCGGAACGTTTCCTGCCGTCATTTACGGACAAAGTGGAAGCGATTCTGGAAAAACACGGTATTCCGGACGAGCATATTGTTATGCGCGTTACCGGCTGTCCGAACGGCTGTGGCCGCGCGATGCTGGCCGAGCTTGGGCTGGTGGGGAAAGCGCCGGGTCGCTATAACCTGCACCTGGGCGGTAACCGTATCGGCACGCGTATTCCGCGTATGTTCCGCGAGAATATCACTGAGCCAGAAATTCTCGATTCCATCGATGAGCTTGTCGGGCGCTGGGCGAAAGAGCGCGAAGCGGGTGAAGGCTTCGGCGACTTTACGGTGCGTGCGGGCATTATTCGCCCGGTGCTCGATCCCGCAAGGGATTTCTGGGAGTAACCACGAGAGGTAATTATGTCCGTACTCGATCTAAACGCGCTTAACGCATTGCCAAAAGTCGAACGCATTCTGGCACTCGCAGAAACCAACGCCCAACTGGAAAAGCTGGACGCCGAAGGGCGCGTGGCGTGGGCGCTGGAAAACCTGCCGGGTGACTACGTGCTGTCGTCGAGCTTTGGCATTCAGGCGGCGGTCAGTTTGCATCTGGTGAATCAGATCCGCCCGGATATTCCGGTGATCCTCACCGATACCGGCTATCTGTTCCCGGAAACCTACCAGTTTATCGATGAGCTGACGGACAAGCTTAAGCTGAACCTGAAAGTGTACCGCGCGGAGCAGAGCGCGGCCTGGCAGGAGGCGCGCTACGGCAAACTCTGGGAGCAGGGCGTTGAGGGCATTGAGAAATACAATGAGATCAACAAGGTCGAGCCGATGAACCGTGCGCTGAAAGAGCTGAACGCGCAGACCTGGTTTGCCGGTCTTCGCCGCGAGCAGTCCGGCAGCCGGGCCACGCTGCCGGTGCTGGCGGTGCAGCGCGGCGTGTTTAAAGTGCTGCCGATCATCGACTGGGATAACCGTACGGTGTACCAGTACCTGCAAAAACACGGGCTGAAATACCATCCGCTGTGGGATCAGGGCTACCTGTCCGTGGGGGATACCCACACCACGCGCAAATGGGAGCCGGGAATGGCGGAAGAAGAGACGCGATTCTTTGGGCTGAAGCGCGAGTGCGGGTTACACGAAGGGTAATGATCTTTCCTCCCTCTCCCGGTGGGAGAGGGTTGGGGTGAGGGCATCAGGCCGCACAGCGTTCAAAAACCTCAGGCTTTCCCCGCTTTCGCCAGCTCCTTCACCAGCGGCAGCATCACTTTCACTACATCGCGGCTACGGTGCTCAATGCGCTGCGGCAGTGCGCTATCAATATGCTGCTGATTATCCAGCATCACGTTATGCCAGCTCGTCCCGTCCGGAAAGGCTTTCGTTTTAGCCCGCTGCTGATAGCCATCTTTCTTGCCTAACGCCCAGTTGGTGGCTTCGACGTACAGCACCGGGATGCCCGCTTTATCGAACACTTCACCGTCGTTACAGCAGCCCGTTCCGCGCGGATAAGCCGGATTGCCGCCAGGATTGGTCGTGGCATACACGCCATGGCTGCGCGCAATCGCCAGCGCCCGGTCACGGGTCAGTTTACGCACGGTACCCGGCGTACTCTGTCCGCTATTAAAATAGAGCTTATCGCCAACGATTAAATTATCGAGGTTAATCACCAGCAGCGTATTTTTCTTCTCCTCAGCGCTCATGCGCTTAAGGAAATTCTCCGCGCCGAGTTTGCCTTCCTCTTCGCCGCTGGTTGCCACAAAGCGAATACCGTATTTTGTCGGAATGTTTTTCATTCGCTCGGCCAGTTCAAGCATCACGCCCAGACCCGCCGCGTTATCGTCCAGCCCCTGCAGCGTCAGCCCGCCCAGATTGTTATCGGTATCGGCGTCGCTCATGGGCGCGTAAGTGTCCAGGTGCGCCATAATAATGATCTGCTCAGCTGCGCTACCTTCATGTGCCGCAATAACGGTACTGCCGGTCACGTTATGCCAGTTTTTTGTTTTATTTCGTGAGGTGTAGATATAGCGGCTGTGAAACGACCGGATATCGCTCTGGTAGCCCATATCGGCAAACTGCTGGCGAAGATAGTCAGCGGAAAGCATTTCCGCAGGGGAGCCGGTCATGCGTCCGGGAAAAACGGTGGCAATATGCCGCGCCTGCATATTGGCGATTTCACCATACGGTTGATTTTTTGCCTGAGCCGGAAGGATAAAGCAAACGCCGAGCGCCAGGGCAACGTATCGGTGGCGCATTGCGGAAAACATAGTGAGTCCTTAAAAACAGAGCAAAATTATAACCCGCTTAGTATGAAACTGTGATCGGCCATACACAATTTGAATTGCTCTTAAATGCCCGAAATTTCGCGTGTTAAGCACTTTTTGATATTTGCTTTTTCATCGCGTTATTCCATTGAGTAACTACTCATTCCAATTCGTAATTTCATTCGGTCTAAGCCGCCCCCTATAGTCCCTCTATTCCTCGTTGTTAGTGAGTTGTTGCTTGTGGACTATCTGCCCCTTTTTGCTGCGATTAAAGAAAAACCGGTACTGGTTGTGGGTACGGGTGAAATTGCCGATCGCAAAATCGCGTTTCTGCAGCGCGCGGGCGCGCAGGTGCGGGTTGTCGCAGAAGCGGAGTTCGACGAGTCACAAATCGACAGCGTGGTGCTGGTGATTGCAGCGACGGAGGATCGTGAACTTAACCGACGCGTTTCCGAGGCCGCTCAGGCGCGTTACCGCCTGGTGAACGTGGTCGACGACCAGCCTTTGTGCTCGTTTATCTTCCCGTCGATTGTCGACCGCTCGCCGCTGCTGGTGGCGATCTCCTCCGGCGGTACCGCACCGGTGCTGGCGCGCGTGCTGCGGGAAAAGATTGAAGCGCTGTTACCAACCAGTCTCGGACGTATGGCAGAGAAAGCGAGCTACTGGCGCAACCATCTGAAAACCCGCCTGACCAGCGTAACGGAACGCCGTCGCTTCTGGGAGCGGGTATTCCGTGGCCGCTTTGCCAGCCTGATGCACGCCGGTAATGAGACGGCAGCGCAAAAAATCCTCGAAGACGAGCTGGATAACCCCGGCAGCACGGGCGGCGAGATCATTCTGGTAGGTGCTGGTCCGGGTGATGCCGGGTTACTGACCTTACGCGGACTGCAGGTGCTGCAGGACGCGGACGTGGTGTTCTATGACCATCTGGTCACCGACGGTGTGCGCGAGCTAATTCGTCGCGATGCCGAGCAAATCTGCGTGGGTAAACGCGCAGGCGAGCACTCGGTACCGCAGCACGACACCAATCAGATGCTGGTTGCCGCAGCGAAAGCAGGCAAAACCGTGGTGCGCCTTAAAGGGGGCGATCCGTTCATCTTTGGTCGCGGTGGCGAAGAACTGCAGGCGGCAGCCGAAGCGGGCGTGCCGTTCCAGGTGGTGCCGGGGATTACGGCGGCCTCCGCGGTAACGGCCTACGCAGGTATTCCGCTTACGCACCGCGATTACGCCCAGAGCGTGACCTTTGTGACTGGTCATTATAAGGCCGACAGCACGCCGTTTGACTGGTCGCATCTCGCCCAGAGCCGACAGACGCTGGCCATCTATATGGGCACCATGAAGGCGGCGGACATCAGTGAACAACTTATTCAGCACGGTCGCGAGGCGACAACGCCGGTGGCCGTGATTTCTCGCGGTACCCGCGTCGAGCAGCGTGTGGTGACCGGTACGCTACAAGACCTTGCAGTCCTGGCGAAAGACGCCCCGATGCCCGCGCTTATCGTGGTGGGCGAAGTGGTACAGCTGCACAGCACGCTCGCCTGGTTTCAACATACAACAGACTCAGAGGGGTTTGGCTCCTCTGTGGTGAATCTGGCTTAAGGAACGGTTATGGACCAAAAACGACTTACTCACCTGCGACAGCTTGAAGCGGAAAGTATCCATATTATCCGCGAAGTGGCCGCCGAGTTCTCTAACCCGGTGATGATGTACTCCATCGGTAAAGATTCCAGCGTGATGCTGCATCTGGCGCGTAAAGCGTTTTATCCGGGTACGCTGCCGTTCCCGCTGCTGCACGTGGATACCGGCTGGAAATTCCGTGAGATGTATGAGTTCCGCGACCGTACCGCCAAAGCCTATGGCTGTGAGCTGCTGGTGCATAAAAACCCGGAAGGGGTGGCGATGGGCATTAACCCGTTTGTTCACGGCAGCGCCAAACACACCGACATCATGAAAACCGAAGGGCTGAAGCAGGCGCTGAACAAGTACGGTTTTGACGCCGCTTTCGGTGGTGCGCGCCGTGACGAGGAGAAATCCCGTGCCAAAGAGCGTATTTACTCCTTCCGTGACCGCTTCCACCGCTGGGATCCGAAAAACCAGCGTCCTGAGCTGTGGCACAACTACAACGGCCAGATCAACAAAGGCGAAAGCATTCGCGTCTTCCCGCTCTCCAACTGGACCGAGCTGGATATCTGGCAGTACATCTATCTGGAAAATATCGAGATCGTTCCGCTTTACCTGGCGGCTGAACGCCCGGTGCTGGAGCGCGACGGCATGCTGATGATGATCGACGACGATCGCATTGATTTACAGCCGGGCGAAGTGATCAAAAAACAGATGGTACGTTTCCGTACTCTTGGTTGCTGGCCGCTGACCGGCGCGGTGGAGTCCAACGCGCAAACGCTGCCAGAGATCATCGAAGAGATGCTGGTATCGACCACCAGCGAGCGACAGGGCCGCGTCATTGACCGCGACCAGGCTGGCTCGATGGAGCTGAAGAAACGTCAGGGTTATTTCTAAGGAGCCGCCATGAACACCACGATTGCCCAACAAATTGCCAACGAAGGCGGCGTAGAAGCATACCTGCACGCACAACAACACAAGAGCCTGCTGCGCTTTCTGACCTGCGGTAGCGTTGATGACGGTAAAAGCACGCTGATTGGTCGCCTGCTGCACGACACGCGTCAGATCTATGAAGACCAGCTCTCTTCCCTGCATAACGACAGCAAACGTCATGGTACTCAGGGCGAAAAGCTCGACCTGGCGCTTTTGGTGGACGGCCTGCAGGCGGAGCGCGAGCAGGGCATCACTATTGATGTTGCGTACCGCTATTTCTCCACTGAGAAACGCAAATTTATTATTGCCGACACGCCGGGGCATGAGCAGTACACCCGCAACATGGCCACCGGTGCATCAACCTGTGAGCTGGCGATCCTGCTGATCGACGCCCGTAAAGGCGTGCTGGATCAAACCCGTCGTCACAGCTTCATCTCCACGCTGCTGGGGATCAAACACCTGGTGGTGGCGGTGAATAAAATGGATCTGGTGAACTTCAGCGAAGAGACCTTCGAGGAGATCCGCCAGAGCTACCTGACCTTTGCTGAACAGTTGCCGGGTAACCTTGATATTCGCTTTGTGCCGCTCTCGGCGCTGGAAGGGGATAACGTTGCCTCCCAGAGCGCCAACATGCCGTGGTACAGCGGCCCGACGCTGCTGGAAGTGCTGGAGACGGTTGAAATTCAGCGCGTGGTAGATACCCAGCCAATGCGCTTCCCGGTGCAGTATGTGAACCGCCCGAACCTCGATTTTCGCGGCTTCTCCGGTACCCTCGCCTCGGGCACCGTCACGGTGGGGCAGCGCGTCAAAGTGCTGCCGTCGGGTGTGGAGTCGTCCATTGCCCGTATCGTCACCTTTGATGGCGACCTGCAGGAAGCGGGTGCCGGTGAAGCGGTGACGCTGGTGCTGAAAGATGAGATTGATATCAGCCGCGGCGATCTGCTGGTGGATGCGCAGGAAACGCTGGCGGCGGTGCAGGGTGCTGCCGTGGATGTGGTGTGGATGGCTGAACAGCCGCTGACCGCAGGCCAAAGCTACGACATCAAAATTGCCGGTAAGAAAACCCGCGCCCGCGTGGACGGTATCCAGTTCCAGGTGGACATCAACAATCTGACCCAGCGTGAAGTGAGCGAACTGCCGCTGAACGGTATTGGCCTGGTGGATCTCACCTTTGACGAGCCGCTGGTGCTGGACAAATACCAGCAAAATCCGGTAACGGGTGGACTTATCTTTATCGATCGCCTGACCAACGTTACCGTTGGTGCAGGCATGGTCCGCGAGCCTAATCAACAGGCGGCAGCGGTGTCTGAATTCAGCGCCTTTGAGCTTGAGCTGAATGCGCTGGTGCGTAAGCACTTCCCGCACTGGGGCGCACGCGATCTGCTGGGAGGCAAGTAATGGCCGCCCATGATGAGAACGTCGTCTGGCATCCTCATCCGGTTACCGTCGCTCAGCGGGAGCAACTCCACGGCCACCGTGGGGTTGTGCTGTGGTTTACCGGGCTGTCCGGCTCCGGTAAATCGACGGTCGCGGGCGCGCTGGAAGAGGCGCTGCATCAGCAGGGGGTGAGCACCTACCTGCTGGATGGCGACAACGTGCGTCACGGACTGTGCAGTGATTTAGGGTTTAGCGATGAAGACCGCAAGGAGAATATCCGTCGGGTTGGGGAAGTGGCCAGCCTGATGGCGGATGCCGGGCTGGTGGTGCTGACCGCGTTTATCTCGCCTCACCGCGCCGAGCGGCAGATGGTACGCGAGCGCGTCGGTCAGGATCGATTTATCGAGGTGTTTGTCGATACGCCGCTGGAAATCTGCGAAGCGCGCGATCCGAAAGGGCTGTACAAAAAAGCCCGCGCGGGTGAGTTGCGAAACTTCACCGGCATCGACTCGGTCTACGAAGCGCCTGAATCCCCTGAGATTCACCTGCAAGGTCAACAATTGGTAACAAATTTAGTAAGCCAATTATTAGACCTGCTCAGACGGGACGATATTATCAGATCCTGAGACGGTATCGTTCGGGAGCTGTCTTCCCGAACGATGAGTCACGGTCACAGGATTAGCTATGCGCAACAGTGAAAACTACATGATTACCACCGGGTCGGATCCGATAGCGACCGACGACGAGACGACCTGGTCCTTTCCCGGGGCCTTCGTCGGCTTCGTCTCGTGGTTGCTGGCGCTGGGCATCCCGTTTCTCATCTACGGCGGTAACACGCTGTTCTTCTTTCTCTACACCTGGCCCTTCTTCCTGGCGCTGATGCCCGTGGCGGTTGTCGTCGGCATCGCCCTGCATTCACTGCTTAACGGCAAACTCCTGTACAGTACCGTTGTCACGATTGTGACGGTGGTCCTGATGTTTGGTCTGTTATTTTTGTGGCTCATGGGCTAACTTCAGCCATAATTCAAACCGTAACCAACTGTGTGACGATATTGAGCAGGGCGATTCTGCGGAAAAAATGTGGTACATTTGCCCGCGATGTTGCGGCATCTCTGTTACTCCGGCATAGAGCGCCGGGGACGTTGTGGGATGAAGATGCCGTTTTTCAGGGGGCAGGATGGGTAAACTAACGCTGCTGTTGCTGGCTCTACTGGTCTGGCTGCAATATTCGCTGTGGTTCGGTAAAAACGGACTGCACGACTATAGCCGGGTAAGCGATGACGTCGCGGCTCAGCAGGCAACTAACGCCAAACTTAAGGCGCGAAACGATCAACTCTTTGCTGAAATTGATGACCTCAATGGCGGGCAGGAGGCGATTGAGGAACGCGCACGCAATGAACTCAGTATGACTAAACCGGGCGAAACCTTTTATCGTCTGGTTCCGGATGCGTCTAAACGCAATCAGGGCTCAGCACAAAACAATCGATAATCAGGCCCAGGATTACGACATGGCAGTGACTTTTTCGGACGTATGCGCCGTGGTGCCGGCCGCGGGTTTTGGCCGGCGCATGCAGACAGAATGTCCCAAGCAATACCTCTCTATTGGCGATAAAACGATCCTCGAACATGCCGTGGCGGCGCTGCTGGCGCACCCCCGAGTGACGCGTGTCATCATCGCCATCAGTCCGGGCGATGCCCGGTTCGCACAGTTACCGCTGGCCGCTCATCCGCAGATCACCGTCGTTGATGGCGGTGCCGAGCGCGCCGATTCCGTGCTGGCGGGCATCCAGGCCGCTGGCGATGCCCAGTGGGTACTGGTCCACGACGCTGCGCGCCCGTGTCTGCATCAGGACGATCTTGCGCGTCTGCTGGCGCTAAGTGAAACCAGTAAAGTCGGTGGCATTCTGGCCGCGCCGGTACGCGATACCATGAAGCGTGCCGAGCCTGGCAAACAGGCTATCGCGCATACCGTTGAGCGCGTCGATCTCTGGCACGCGCTGACGCCACAATTTTTCCCCCGCGAATTACTCCACGACTGCTTAACGCGCGCGCTTAAAGAAGGTGCGACCATCACCGACGAAGCCTCTGCGCTGGAGTATTGCGGTTTCCACCCAACGCTTGTTGAAGGGCGCGCTGATAATATAAAAGTGACGCGTCCGGAAGATTTACAGCTCGCGGAATTTTATCTTACCCGTTCGACCCATCAGGAGAAGGCATAATGCGAATTGGACACGGTTTTGATGTACACGCCTTTGGAGGCGTTGGCCCAATTATCATTGGCGGCGTGCGCATTCCTTATGAAAAAGGGCTGCTGGCGCATTCTGATGGCGACGTGGCACTACACGCCTTAACCGACGCCTTACTGGGCGCGGCGGCGCTGGGCGATATCGGCAAGCTGTTCCCGGACACCGATCCGGCGTTTAAAGGCGCAGACAGCCGTGCGCTGTTGCGTGAAGCCTGGCGCCGTATTCAGGCGAAGGGCTACACCTTGGGTAACGTTGATGTGACGATCATCGCTCAGGCCCCTAAAATGCTGCCGCATATTCCTCAGATGCGCGTATTTATCGCTGAAGATCTGGGCTGCCATATGGATGACGTCAACGTCAAAGCGACCACCACGGAGAAACTGGGCTTTACCGGTCGCGGCGAAGGCATCGCCTGCGAAGCCGTGGCGCTGCTGGTGAAGGCGAGCAAATGACCGATTTTGACAACCTGACCTACCTGCACGGTAAACCGCTGGGGAGTGGTCTGCTGAAAGCCAGCCCCGAAGATTTCGTGGTCGTGGAAGATTTGGGCTTTGAGCCGGACGGCGAAGGCGAGCATATTCTGGTGCGCATCCTCAAAAATGGCTGCAATACCCGCTTTGTGGCCGATGCGCTGGCTAAATTTCTGAAAATCCATGCCCGCGAAGTGAGCTTCGCCGGGCAGAAAGACAAACACGCGGTCACCGAACAGTGGCTTTGCGCGCGCGTTCCCGGCAATGCGATGCCTGATTTAAGCAAATTTGAGCTTGAGGGCTGTAAGGTGCTGGAGTACGCCCGTCACAAGCGCAAACTGCGTCTGGGGGCGTTGAAAGGTAACAACTTTACCCTCGTACTGCGTGAAGTGACCGACCGTGACGACGTGGAAAAGCGCTTGCAGGCCATCAATGAACGCGGTGTGCCTAACTATTTTGGCGCACAGCGTTTTGGCATCGGCGGCAGTAACCTGCAGGGCGCACTGCGCTGGGCTCAGAGCGATGCGCCGGTGCGCGACAGGAATAAACGCAGTTTTTGGTTGTCGGCGGCCCGCAGTGCGTTGTTTAATCAGATCGTAAGCGAACGGCTGAAAAAACCGGACGTGAATCAAGTTGTTGTCGGCGATGCGCTACAATTAGCGGGACGCGGTAGCTGGTTTGTGGCAACGGCCGAAGAAATGGCCGATGTTCAGTCGCGCGTGGACGCTAAAACGCTGATGATCACCGCAGCCTTGCCCGGCACGGGCGACTGGGGAACGCAGGGTGACGCGCTGGCCGCGGAGCAGGCAGCCGTGGCCGAAGCGCAAGAATTACAATCATTGCTGGTGCGGGAAAAAGTCGAAGCAGCACGCCGGGCGATGTTGCTCTACCCGCAGCAGTTAAGCTGGAACTGGTGGGATGACGTAACCGTTGAGTTACGTTTCTGGCTGCCGGCAGGTAGTTTTGCCACCAGTGTTGTCAGGGAACTTATCAACACGTCGGGTGATTATGCGAATATTGCTGAGTAACGATGACGGGATCCATGCGCCAGGCATTCAGACGCTGGCGAAACACCTTCGCGAATTTGCGGATGTGCAGGTCGTGGCTCCCGATCGTAACCGCAGTGGAGCGTCTAACTCATTGACGCTGGAGTCGTCGCTTCGCACCTTTGCTTTTGAGAATGGCGATATTGCTGTGCAGATGGGCACGCCAACGGACTGCGTTTTTCTGGGGGTGAATGCGCTGATGCGCCCGCGCCCGGATATCGTCGTTTCCGGGATTAACGCCGGGCCGAATCTGGGTGATGACGTTATCTACTCTGGTACCGTGGCGGCCGCAATGGAAGGCCGTCATCTTGGCTTTCCGGCGCTGGCGGTATCGTTAAATGGTCACACTCATTACGACACGGCGGCAGCGGTAACCTGTTCTATCCTGCGGGCACTTAGCCGTGAACCGCTGCGTACCGGGCGCATCCTCAACATCAACGTGCCGGATCTCCCGCTGAATGAAATCAAGGGCATTCGCGTCACGCGTTGCGGAAGCCGTCATCCGGCCGATCAGGTCATCCCGCAGCAGGATCCGCGCGGCAACACGCTCTACTGGATTGGCCCTCCCGGCGATAAGTGCGATGCGGGGCCGGATACTGACTTTGCCGCTGTGGATGAAGGCTATGTCTCGGTAACGCCGCTGCACGTAGATTTAACCGCGTATAGCGCGCATGATGTGGTATCGGGCTGGCTTGATCGCGCAGGAGTGAACGCGCAATGGTAAGCAAACGTGTACAAACTCTTCTGGAACAACTTCGCGCACAGGGGATCCGCGACGAGCATGTGCTTGACGCGCTCGCCCAGGTTCCGCGTGAGAAATTTGTAGACGAGGCGTTTGAACACAAAGCGTGGGAAAACGTGGCGTTGCCCATCGGGCAGGGCCAGACGATTTCGCAGCCCTACATGGTTGCGCGCATGACGGAGCTGCTGGAGCTCACCCCCGACTCCCGCGTGCTGGAGATTGGCACCGGGTCCGGGTATCAGACTGCGATTCTGGCGCATCTGGTGCATCATGTGTGCTCGGTTGAGCGGATCAAAGGTTTACAGTGGCAGGCGCGTCGTCGCCTGAAACAACTTGATTTACACAATGTTTCGACACGACACGGTGATGGATGGCAGGGTTGGCAGGCTCGCGCCCCGTTTGACGCTATCATCGTGACGGCGGCTCCACCGGAGATCCCTGCGGCCCTGTTGTCGCAGCTGGATGAGGGGGGCATTCTTGTATTGCCTGTTGGCGATGAGCAGCAGCTGTTAAAGCGCGTTCGTCGACGTGGCGACGAGTTTATTATCGATACCGTAGAAGCCGTGCGCTTTGTGCCTCTGGTAAAGGGGGAACTGGCCTAAGACTCGGAATTTTCCAGGGTTATTAAGGCAAATTCAGCGTATGGTGTGGCGCGAAAGAGTCGTGCCATCACGGTTAATTTTAAGTCACTGGTAGTTAACACATTCCTGGGGGATAAATGAGCGCGGGAAGCCCTAAATTCACCATCAGCCGTGTTGCGGCATTATCACTGGTTTCGCTCTGGCTGGCAGGCTGTTCGAGTTCTAACAATGCACCTGCGCCTGTCAGTTCTGTTGGCGGAAACAGCGGCTCCGGTAACACGTCCAGCGGAATGTTGATCACGCCGCCACCTAAAATGGGCACTGCTGCGCCGCAGCAAACACCACAAATTCAGCCTGTGCAACATCCTGTTACACAGCCAACACAGATTCAGCCAGTCGAACAACCTGTTCAGACCCAAAATGGCCGCATAGTGTATAACCGTCAGTATGGGAACATTCCGAAAGGCAGCTATACCGGCGGCAGCACCTATACCGTGAAACGTGGCGATACGCTGTTCTATATTGCGTGGATCACCGGGAACGATTTCCGTGACCTCGCGCAGCGCAACAACGTCCAGGCACCGTATGCGCTGGAAGTCGGGCAGACGCTCCAGGTGGGCAACGCGACGGGTACGCCGCTTACGCCTGGCAATACCGTTTCTGCAGCCGACGTGACCGCGCAAAATAACAGCGTTAAGCCTGCACAAAAATCCACCACGGTGGTTGCTTCACAACCTGTAATTACGTATTCTGAAGATTCAGGTGATCAGACTGCTAACAAAATGTTGCCGAATAATAAAGGGACTGCGACTGCTGTCACAGCACCGGCTACGGCACCTGTGGTTAGCTCTACTGAACCGACTGCCAGCAGTATGAGTTCCAGTTCGCCAATTTCAACCTGGCGCTGGCCAACTGACGGTAAGGTTATCGAGAACTTCTCTTCCTCCGAAGGAGGAAACAAAGGGATCGATATCGCAGGAAGTAAGGGACAGGCTATCATCGCGACCGCAGACGGACGCGTTGTGTATGCCGGTAACGCTCTGCGCGGTTACGGTAATCTTATTATCATCAAACACAACGATGATTACCTGAGTGCCTACGCCCATAACGACACAATGCTGGTCCGGGAACAACAAGAAGTTAAGGCGGGGCAAAAAATCGCTACCATGGGTAGCACCGGAACCAGTTCTACACGCTTGCATTTTGAAATTCGTTACAAGGGGAAATCCGTAAACCCGCTGCAGTATTTGCCGCAGCGATAAATTGACGGGGCATGCCAGCCAGGGTGTCTCGTTCAGGGATCACGGGTAGGAGCCACCTTATGAGTCAGAATACGCTGAAAGTTCATGATTTAAATGAAGATGCGGAATTTGATGAGAACGGAGCAGAGGCTTTTGACGAAAAAGCCTTAGTAGAAGAGGAACCCAGTGATAACGATTTGGCTGAAGAAGAGCTGTTATCGCAGGGTGCCACACAGCGTGTACTGGACGCGACTCAGCTTTACCTTGGGGAGATTGGTTACTCCCCACTGTTAACGGCCGAAGAAGAAGTCTATTTCGCACGTCGTGCTTTGCGTGGTGATGTTGCCTCGCGCCGTCGCATGATTGAAAGTAACTTGCGTCTGGTCGTGAAAATTGCCCGTCGTTACGGCAATCGTGGTCTGGCTCTGCTGGATCTGATTGAAGAGGGCAACTTAGGTCTCATCCGCGCAGTAGAGAAGTTTGACCCTGAACGTGGGTTCCGCTTCTCCACCTACGCGACCTGGTGGATTCGTCAGACCATCGAACGGGCCATTATGAACCAAACCCGTACGATTCGCCTGCCGATTCACATCGTCAAAGAGTTGAACGTCTATCTGCGTACCGCGCGCGAGTTGTCCCATAAACTGGACCACGAGCCAAGCGCAGAAGAGATTGCTGAGCAACTCGACAAACCGGTTGATGACGTAAGCCGCATGCTGCGTCTCAACGAGCGCATTACCTCGGTTGACACCCCGCTGGGTGGCGACTCCGAAAAAGCGTTGCTGGATATCCTGGCCGATGAAAAAGACAACGGCCCGGAAGACACCACGCAGGACGATGACATGAAACAGAGCATCGTCAAATGGCTGTTCGAACTGAACGCCAAACAGCGTGAAGTGCTGGCTCGTCGTTTCGGTTTACTGGGGTATGAAGCTGCGACACTGGAAGACGTCGGCCGTGAAATTGGCCTGACCCGTGAACGTGTTCGTCAGATTCAGGTTGAAGGTCTGCGCCGCCTGCGTGAAATTCTGCAGGGGCAAGGTCTGAATATCGAAGCGCTGTTCCGCGAATAAGCAACCTTTCGTCAAAAAAAGGCCCGTCGTGAGACGGGCCTTTTTTATCTCTTACGGCTGCGCCGTTTCGTGCAGCAGACGCCAGCTGATTTTCTCTCCATCCCGATTGAGCACCGCGGTTGACCAGCGTACGTTGACGGGCTGGTCCGGGCGGGTCTGCGTCTCCCGGTAATGAAGCACCGCACCGTTATCCCATGACTGAATCGTGGCTAGCTCATCAATGATGATTTTAAGGCCGGGTCGGCTTCCACGCTGGGCGTGCAGAAAACGGACAAGGGCGTCATGGTTTAAATGCGCCCCACTCGGGGGAACCATCAGAAAGTTTGGCTGGAAACGGGCGAGCAGGGCATCAATATTACCTTCACCGGCACCCAGCCAGTTTTCCAGTGCGATATGAATATCAATGATGTCGTGTTCGAAAGGCGTCATGGTTTCTCCTGTTGCAGTTGTGCAAGCACCTGCGGGTTGTTAAGACGAAATACAGAGATGACGGGCACCAACGTGATGGCCGAAGCAACCAGAAACATCCCGTGCCACGCGGCGACGGGGGGCAAATACCTCTGGGCCAGATCCAGCACCTGTGCCAGCAGAAAGGCACCCGCAAAAAAACTCAGCTGACGATTAAGATTCCACAGCGCGCTGGCATCAGCCATCTCTTCCCGACGCGTTGTCAGAAATGCGCTGCTCTGCGCCGTACTGCTGCAAAGACTGCCTCCTGCGCCCATTAATGCAAACGCAACGATCGCTGGCAGCGTGCCCGTGGTCGCACTGACGCAGAGCAAAAGCAGAATACCTGACGCCTGAAGCAGGCAACCCGCGATCAACAGAGGTCGGGGGCCGACACGGTTAAAGTAACGGCCCGTTGCGGTGATGGCCATAAACGATGCCAGAGACCACGGCAGCATCAGCATGCCCGTCGCGGCTGGCGTCATGTTGGCCACGCTCTGCAGATAAAACATGCCGGTGACGTTTATTCCGATAAACATGCCGGGGACACATACATAAACCATCATGGAAACGCGCAGAAGCGGATCGGCGATCAAACTCAGGTTCAGCAGTCGGTTTGCTTTCATCGCGGGCATTTCATGCTTAAGCCACAGACAGGCCAACGCAAAGGTCAGGAGAGCAACCGGGAGGGTAGCAAAAAATACCCACCGCCAGCTTAACGCCTGAACCAGTACGCCCCCTAACGCAGGTGAGCATGCGGGGGCAAGCAGTGCAACCAGCATGACGGCGGAAGAGAGCCTGGCGCGTTCATGCGCTTTAAACTGTTGCCAGGTCAGCGCCTGCCCTACGGGGATCAATAAGCCACCGCCCACGCCCTGCAGCACCCGCCAGGCAATCAGACTTTCAAGTGTGGCAGACAAGCCTGCCGCGGTGGAGGCTACGCTAAAGAGAACCAGCGAGAGAAGGATGACGTGCTTTGCCCCGATGCGACGCGTCAGGGCACTGCTGAACGGGATCACCAGTGTCAGGCCGGCAATATACCCGTTACTGACCCAGGCGAGTGCAGAGGGCGTGGCGTGATAGGTCTGCGCCATTGCCGGAAAGGCGACGCTGGCGATAAACATGTTGATCAAATCAAGAAAAAAGCCCAGCAGATAGACTACGGCGACTTTGCTGCGATACGTCATGGTGGATCCTCCGGTGAGGGGGCGTATCGTATCGGCTTGTCCGGTGCCGATAAACGCAACAATTCGCGATATACTGTCAAAACTATTTTGACAATTTTGAAGGTTAACGATGCTGAATCTCCAGCGAACGGCGATGTTTGTGGCGGTAGCGGATGCGGGCAGTTTTACTGCCGCCGCAGAGTCGATGGGGCTGACAAAGGCCGTGGTCAGCTTCAATATTCGCCAGCTGGAAGATGAGCTGGGAGTCACGCTGCTGTTGCGATCCACCCGTCGCCTGACGTTAACCGAGGCGGGCGCGCTTTTTCATCAGCGAAGCGTCAGGCTTTTACAGGAGGCTGAACGCCTGCAGGACGACGTTCGCGCTAACCATGCCGGCCTGACCGGCGAATTGCGGATCACCACCACGCCCGAATACGGTTCGCAGGTGGTTGTGCCTTTGCTGGCCGAATTTAGCCAGCAGCATCCGGAGCTTCGCGTTCGTCATGTTTCGTCGTCTCAGCACGCCGATCTCATCTCGGAGCGCTTTGATGTCGCCATCCGGCTGGGAACACTCGCTGATTCGCGCTACCACGCCGCCTTGATTTCAAACTTTACTATCCTGCCGGTTGCCGCCCCCGGGTGGCTGGCTAACCATCCCGTTGGATCTCTCGAACACCTGGCGCAGGCCGAGTGGATCGTTCACGAGCGTTTACCTTCGCCGCTGCACTGGCAGGTGAAAGATGCAGATGGCAATCTGGTTGCCTTTGAGATTAAAAAAGCCCCGCGCCTGTACGCAGATAGCGCCCAGGCGCTGATGGCTTTCGCGCATGCGGGATGTGGTGTGGCGCTGCTGCCGGAGTGGCTGGTGCGAAACGCACTGAATTCGGGGGGGCTGGTATCGCTTTTACCGGGATACACGTTTGCTCAGCAGGGCATCTATGCCGTTTATCCAGATGCCCAGCATGTACCCGCTAAGGTTCGGACATTTATTGATTTTATGCGTGCCCGGGTGAGCTAGTCGTTCATCATCTTTTTGATCAGCGCCGTAAATTGTTCCCGCTCGTCCTGGCTGAGACGTCCTAAAAACGCCTCATCCACCTCATTGCCGACCGGTTTACAGCTTGCAAGCAGGGCTTCTCCTTCAGGCGTGAGGAAGACAAACCGGCGGCGCTTATCCGCAGGATCGTGTTCGCGCTTCACCAGCCCGCGCGATTCCATGCGGCTCAGCATTTCGGCCAGCGTCGCTTTTGTGCTCACGGCAACTTCCGTCAGGGCGACCTGCTCGATCCCCGGATTTTCAGAAACAGATCGCATCACCGCATATTGCGGCTTGGTCAGCGCCGGTAAAGCATGTTGCCAGTGGGCAGTATGCTGTTGAAAAAGCTGCCGTAGCAGGTGGAACGCTTCTTGTCTCAGTTCCATGAACACTCCGACGAAAAAAATCTCCCCCTATGATAGCCGCTATTGCCTGCGATTTTAACGCAGCAGTTTTTAGCATTACGTGTGATCGTGTGCGAACAATATTGTCAGCTCAGCTCACCGGGAGTAACGTAGTCATTATGTTCGTATGCGAACAAATTAATTGAGGTGCTGAATGAGATTGATCGTGGGAATGACGGGAGCAACAGGTGCTCCGCTGGGTGTGGCTTTACTGCAGGCGTTACGGGACATGCCAGAGGTTGAAACCCATCTGGTGATGTCGAAATGGGCGAAAACCACCATTGAGCTGGAAACGCCTTATACCGCGCAGGATGTCGCCGCCCTGGCAGATGTCGTGCACAGTCCTGCCGATCAGGCTGCCACTATCTCCTCCGGCTCGTTTCGTACCGATGGCATGATCGTCATTCCCTGCAGCATGAAAACGCTGGCGGGTATCCGCGCGGGCTATGCCGAAGGGCTGGTGGGCCGTGCGGCAGACGTGGTGCTGAAAGAGGGGCGCAAGCTGGTGCTGGTCCCGCGTGAAACGCCGCTCAGCACCATTCATCTGGAGAACATGCTCGCGCTTTCCCGCATGGGGGTGGCGATGGTGCCGCCCATGCCTGCGTATTACAACCACCCGCAAACCGCCGATGATATCACCCAGCATATCGTGACCCGCGTGCTCGACCAGTTTGGTCTGGAGCACAAAAAGGCGCGTCGCTGGAACGGCCTGCAGGCGGCGAAACATTTTTCACAGGAGAATAACGATGGCATTTGATGATTTGAGAAGCTTCCTGCAGGCGCTCGATGAGCAAGGGCAACTGCTGAAAATTGAAGAAGAGGTCAATGCGGAGCCGGATCTGGCGGCGGCCGCTAACGCGACGGGACGTATCGGTGACGGTGCGCCTGCGCTGTGGTTCGATAACATTCGCGGGTTTACCGATGCCAGGGTGGTGATGAACACCATCGGCTCCTGGCAGAACCACGCCATTTCGATGGGGCTGCCGGCGAATACCCCGGTCAAAAAGCAGATCGATGAGTTTATTCGCCGCTGGGATAAATTCCCGGTCGCACCGGAGCGCCGGGCCAACCCCGCATGGGCGCAGAATACGGTGGACGGTGAGGAGATTAACCTGTTCGACATCCTGCCGCTGTTTCGACTGAACGACGGGGACGGCGGTTTTTATCTCGACAAAGCGTGCGTTGTCTCGCGCGATCCGCTCGACCCGGACCATTTCGGCAAGCAGAACGTCGGTATTTACCGCATGGAAGTGAAGGGCAAACGTAAGCTCGGCCTGCAGCCGGTGCCGATGCATGATATCGCCCTGCATCTGCATAAAGCCGAAGAGCGTGGTGAAGACCTGCCGATTGCGATTACGTTGGGCAACGATCCGATCACCACCCTGATGGGCGCAACGCCGCTGAAATACGATCAGTCCGAGTATGAAATGGCCGGGGCGCTGCGTGAAAGCCCGTACCCGATTGCGACCGCGCCGTTGACAGGCTTCGATGTGCCGTGGGGGTCTGAAGTGATCCTGGAAGGGGTGATTGAAGGCCGTAAACGTGAAATTGAAGGGCCGTTCGGTGAGTTTACCGGGCACTATTCGGGCGGACGCAATATGACGGTGGTCCGTATTGATAAAGTCTCGTACCGCACCAAACCGATTTTCGAATCCCTCTATCTCGGGATGCCCTGGACCGAGATCGACTACCTGATGGGGCCAGCCACCTGTGTGCCGCTTTACCAGCAACTGAAAGCAGAATTCCCTGAAGTGCAGGCGGTGAACGCGATGTACACCCACGGTCTGCTGGCGATCATCTCCACCAAAAAACGCTACGGTGGTTTTGCCCGCGCGGTCGGTTTACGCGCCATGACCACGCCGCATGGCCTGGGCTATGTGAAGATGGTGATTATGGTGGATGAAGATGTCGATCCGTTCAACCTGCCGCAGGTGATGTGGGCGCTGTCATCGAAAGTGAACCCGGCAGGGGATCTGGTGCAGCTGCCGAACATGTCGGTCCTTGAGCTTGATCCGGGGTCCAGCCCGGCAGGCATCACCGACAAGCTGATTATTGATGCCACCACGCCTGTTGCGCCGGATAACCGCGGTCACTACAGCCAGCCGGTGCAGGATTTACCTGAAACCAAAGCCTGGGCTGAAAAGCTGACTGCGATGCTGGCAGCACGCCAATAAGGAGGAAAAGATGATTTGTCCACGTTGTGCCGATGAGCAAATTGAGGTGATGGCCACATCACCGGTGAAAGGGATCTGGACGGTTTATCAGTGCCAGCATTGCCTGTATACCTGGCGCGATACCGAGCCGCTGCGTCGTACCAGCCGCGAACATTACCCTGAAGCGTTCCGCATGACGCAGAAGGATATTGATGAGGCGCCGCAGATGCCGACCATTCCGCCATTGCTGTAAAAAAAAGCCCGGTGGCGCTACGCTTACCGGGCCTACGGGTTTTGTAGGTCGGGTAAGGCGAAGCCGCCACCCGACAAAACAGACCGCAGAAAACTAAACCAGACTCTTCAGCCGATAAATCCACTCCAGCGCCTGACGTGGCGTCAGTGAATCCGGATCGAGATTCTCCAGCGCTTCAACGGCGGGTGACGTCTCTTCCGCAGGTGCCAGCAGCGACATCTGTGTACCGTCAATCTGGGTGGCCGCCGCATTCGGTGACAGGCTTTCCAGCTCGCGCAGTTTCTGACGCGCGCGTTTAATTACCTCTTTAGGCACACCCGCAAGTGCCGCGACGGCCAGGCCATAGCTCTTGCTCGCTGCCCCCTCCTGCACCGTGTGCATAAAGGCGATGGTATCGCCATGCTCAAGCGCATCCAGGTGGACGTTTGCCACGCCCTCCATTTTCTCCGGCAACTGCGTCAGTTCAAAGTAGTGCGTGGCGAACAGCGTCATGGCCTTGATTTTATTCGCCAGGTTTTCCGCACACGCCCATGCCAGCGACAGTCCGTCGTAGGTTGAGGTGCCGCGTCCGACTTCGTCCATCAGCACCAGACTGTGTTCTGTCGCGTTGTGCAGGATATTGGCGGTTTCCGTCATTTCGACCATAAAGGTGGAACGGCCGCTGGCCAGATCGTCCGCCGCACCCACGCGGGTGAAGATACGATCGATGGGGCCAATCTCCACTTTCTGCGCCGGAACGTAGCTGCCTATGTAGGCGAGCAGGGCGATAAGCGCCGTCTGGCGCATATAGGTACTTTTACCGCCCATGTTCGGACCGGTAATGATCAGCATTCTTCGCTGCGGCGACAGGCTCAGCGGGTTAGCGATGAACGGCTCGTTCAGTACCTGCTCCACCACCGGGTGGCGGCCTTCGGTAATGCGAATGCCGGGCTTGTCGGTAAAGGTCGGGCAGGTATAGTTCAGCGTTTCAGCGCGCTCAGCCAGATTCACCAGCACATCCAGCTCCGCCAGCGCACCAGCGCTTAACTGCAGGTCCGCGAGGTGTGGCATCAGCATGTCGAACAACTCGTCGTAAAGCTGCTTTTCCAGGGCCAGCGCTTTGCCTTTCGAGGTGAGAACTTTGTCCTCATACTCTTTCAGCTCAGGAATGATGTAGCGCTCAGCGTTTTTCAACGTCTGGCGACGCACATAGTGAATCGGCGCCAGATGGCTCTGCCCGCGGCTGATCTGAATATAGTAACCGTGGACTGCGTTATAGCCGACTTTCAGGGTATCGAGCCCGAGACGTTCGCGCTCGCGGATCTCCAGCTTGTCGAGGTAATCCGTTGCGCCGTCAGCCAGCGCGCGCCATTCATCCAGCTCTTCGTTGTAACCAGGGGCAATTACGCCACCGTCGCGCACCAGAACCGGCGGCGCATCAATGATAGCGCGCTCCAGCAGATCGCGGAGCTCAGCAAACTCGCCCATGGTTTCGCGCAGTTTCTGAACCGGTGCGCTGTCAACGTCGCTCAGTTGAGCACGCAGTTCCGGCAGCTGCTGGAAGGCATGACGCATTCGTGCAAGGTCGCGAGGCCGCGCCGTGCGCAGTGCCAGGCGAGCCAGAATACGCTCCAGATCGCCCACCTGACGCAGCACAGGCTGCAGTTCGGTGTAGCGATCCTGCAGCGCGGCAATGGTCTGCTGACGACAAACGAGCGTATCCGTATCGCGGACGGGCATATGCAGCCAGCGCTTCAGCATGCGGCTGCCCATCGGCGTCACGGTGTTATCGAGGACGGATGCCAGCGTGTTCTCAACGCCACCCGCCAGGTTCTGGGTGATCTCCAGATTCCGGCGCGTGGCCGCATCCATAATGATGCTGTCCTGCTGGCGCTCCATGGTGATAGAGCGGATATGCGGTAGGGCGGTGCGCTGGGTGTCTTTCACATACTGCAAAAGACAGCCCGCGGCGCACAATCCGCGCGGGGCGTTTTCCACCCCAAAGCCAATCAGATCGCGGGTACCAAACTGCAGGTTGAGCTGCTGGCGAGCGGTATCAATTTCAAATTCCCACAGCGGACGGCGGCGCAGGCCGCGACGACCTTCGATCAGCGCCATTTCGGCAAAATCTTCGGCATACAGCAGTTCCGCCGGGTTGGTGCGCTGCAGCTCGGCTGCCATGGTTTCCCGGTCAGCCGGCTCGCTCAGACGAAAACGCCCGGAGCTGATATCCAGCGTGGCGTAACCAAACCCTTTGCCGTCCTGCCACAGGGCCGCCAGCAGGTTATCCTGACGCTCCTGGAGCAGGGCTTCGTCGCTAATGGTGCCTGGCGTGACGATACGCACGACCTTGCGTTCAACCGGGCCTTTTGAGGTGGCCGGATCGCCGATCTGCTCACATATGGCAACCGACTCGCCCTGATTCACCAGCTTGGCCAGGTAGTTTTCTACCGCATGATGCGGAATGCCTGCCATCGGGATGGGTTCCCCTGCCGATGCGCCACGTTTGGTCAGAGAGATGTCGAGCAGCTGCGATGCCCGTTTAGCATCGTCATAAAACAGCTCGTAAAAATCGCCCATGCGGTAAAACAGCAGGATTTCCGGATGCTGCGCTTTCAGCTTCAGGTACTGCTGCATCATTGGGGTATGGGCGTCAAAATTTTCAAGTGTACTCATTAGGTTACCGTGTCCATTTTTTTCAATTTCAATGAGTTGTCTTTTTTATTGTCAGGTTTCTTACTCTCTCATTGGAACGCATGACAGCCTGCGTTTCTTATCATGAATCGTTCACGGACCATGATAACGGACTCTGCTGGACAGGAAAACAGACGTGCAGGCTCTTTCGACTAAAATGCGCACCTGATTCCAGCGATGCTGAAGACGTGGGCCTGTCTTGCCGCAATTGCGACAGGCACGCTGGTCCGGTAACGCTAAAGGAACACCGCGCGATATTCCTTGCGTATTAAACGTAAACGGGAATAAAGGCGTCAGAATATAACGTCATCCTTTTTTTCTGTTTCAGAAACGTATTTGTCTTCGATGTGGGTATAATATTCTATTATGCTCACATTATTTTTATTTCGGTGTTACTGCTGAACAAACACCATAACTTACTGCTTTGACAAGGAATATTCGCAGAGTATACTTGCTAACTCTGGCAACAGTTTTCTGATTCTGTTTATTGCATAGTGAGTCTCATATGTTCTGGATAATTAACGATAATATTAAATTTTGTCCAGAGAAAAACTTACTTGTCTCTATGACCCGACCGGAGTTGAGCGTCATTCTGACCACGCCAGCCAGTCGTTGTCTGGTTCTTCTGCTTGAGTCCGCCCCGGAAGTGGTTAATCAAAGGGATTTCTTCACTAAAGTTTGGGGTGAAGACGGAATGTTAGTTCCGGCCAATACCCTTTATCAGAATATCTCCATTATCCGGCGTGGGTTGCGCACGACGGGAGAGACTGACGACACGCTGGTTGCCACGGTACCCAGAAAAGGGTTCCAGATTAAAAAAGAAGTTAAGGTCAGCCGAATTGAAAACGACGTAACAGAATCAGAAAGCGCGATAGCAGAAGCCCAGCCTGTCACCGGCTCGAAAGAGGTGATTGCGGAAACTGCTGCCGTTCAGGTGAAAGATAAGACCCCGCGTCATTACTATCGTCGCTATCTTCCACTGCTTTTTATGGCCCTCTCTTTTGGGCTGGGCTATTTTATTCTTCATCTGGCGGTCCATGACTATTCCAGAAAAGACTTTTTTAAAGACTACACCATAAGCAGTACGGAAAATGGCTGCCATTTTTTCTCACGAAACGATGATATTAAAAGCAGGGGTAACTTCACGCGTTATAAGCAAATTATCATGCGAACAGGGCTCGATTGTAAAAAATACCCCTGGGCCTACTTCTCTTCATCCAGCACGGCTCCGGCACTTTCTGTACTCATTTGCAGAAAACCGTATGAGCAAGAAGAAGATGCAGGATGCGTTACGCTTTATTTTAGGGGGTACAATCAGTGACTAAAAAGTCTACTGCCATCCTGTGTCTCGTCCTGTTTGCCGTTGGGGCGCTGACGTCCTGGCTTTATCATTATCACTTAGAAAAAAAACAAAATACGGAAGCCTGTTCAGTTTCTGTTGTTGTTTACCATGAAGATGCCCGCGCAAACCTGACGCTGGATTTTATGTACACCATGCAAAAGCAGACCGGGGTCATCGCGCTAAGCGGGACATATTTTAAAAACGACAAGGCGATAGCCTCTATCCGCCGGGATGTGTCTTATATCTGGACCGAAAACAAAGACTCTTTCCAGTTTACCTCCGTGAAGATCCATGAGGTTAATGAAGACTCCCTGCCGGATAATGTACTCGGCGACGTGTTGCCTGATTTCTTTATTTATCCGAACCATAAATTGAACTATACCATTCTGAAACAAGGGCCCAGAGGGTTTCTATTTACCGTCGGTAAGCGTCCTATTTTCTTCTGCTCTCGCTGAGATCTTCTTTCAGTAGTTCGATGACAATTTTCCCCTGTTCAACCCCCACCCTGACCTGAGAGTGGGTAGTAAACCCTGCCTGCTCCAGCCAGTCGCCTTTTAAGCTCAACGCCGCATGTACGCTGTAACGTCGCGGGATTTTGGTCTTCCGGTCTTCGTGACGCTTTCTGAAATAACCGACTTTTAAGTGGCGATAGTGTTTGGTCGTGGCGATCTCTTGCATATAGCCTCCGTAACGATGAGCGACGCGTGTTGTTAATGCCTGTATAAAATACCAGTAAAAAAGGGTGGGGGTGGGCTTAATAGTGGAAGGCGGCTTCAGAAAACGAAATGCAACGACTGAAAAGTGGCAGATAAAGGAGTATTATCAATGCATGTTTTTAGTCGGTGAGCCGCTATGTCTGGTAAACGTATTTCACGGGAAAAAAAGACGATCGCCAGAATGATCGCTCTGTATGAAAAACAGTGCCCGGAGGCTTCTCAGGAAGAGGGACATTATCAGGCGCTGAATGCCTATGCAGATAAGCGTCTGGATAAGTGCGTCTTTGGTGAGGAAAAACCGGCCTGTAAACAGTGTCCGGTACACTGCTACCAGCCCGCCCGGCGTGAAGAGATGAAGCAGATTATGCGCTGGGCGGGGCCCCGCATGCTGTGGCGTCACCCCATCCTTACGGTACGCCATCTGCTTGACGATCGTCGCCCGGTACCGGAATTACCGGAAAAGTATCGCCCGAAAAAGTAACCGTCTCAGCGTGTGAAAGGGCGACAAATGATCTTCATGGCGATCGCGCTGCATAGCGGGAACAGGGCCAGCAGCAGCCAGGGGGACATCGCCTGCGGCGAAGGGACAAGCGCACGATCCAGCAGACTGCCAAACAGCAAATTCCCCAGCAGCACCGCAACACCGCCTGCGGTGGCGAGTGCGCCGTAGTGCGCGCCAAGCGTCGATTCCTCCGCAAAGCGAGGAACCAGATCTTTCGCCGAGGGCACCAGCAGCATTTGCCCAAGCGTTAATAGCGCCACAAAACATACCGACGGCAGCAAGCGCAGCCAGCCTTCCGGCGGCACCGTCGGGGCGAACACCGCCACGCTCGCAAAAGATGCCGAGAGCAGTAAAAAGCCCACCGGCAAAATTCTCACCGCGCCCACGCGTCGTGCAAAGCGGGCCAGCGGAAGCTGCAAGGTGATGATCAGCACAGAGGCCAGCATAAACAGGGGGCCGAGATCTTTCTCGTTACCACCGGCACGCTGGATCTCTACGGGCAGCGCCAGATAGAGCTGGTTGTAGCTCAACAGCCACGAGCTGTAGGCGATGATAAAGGCGACAAAGCGCGGCTGACGGAAGGTTGTCCACCAGGGAACAATATTGAGTGCCTGCTTGCTGTGTTGCGCAGCCGGAAGGCAGAAGTAGAGCACAATCAGCGCGACGACGAAGACCCCCGCCCCCGCCAGCGCCACCTGGCGAAACCCCAGCCCCGTGAGCAACGCCCCGACAACCGGGCCCAGCACCGCGCCGAGTTCACCGCAGACGGCAAACAGCGCAAACCACTCTGCACGGCTGCGTTGACCTTTAGTCTCGCTATGCGTACCCGCCCTGGCCAGCAGCGCTTCGATGGAGGGAGAGAACAACGCGCCGCCAATACCAGTCAGACAGGCGCCAAGGATGATGGGCCAGAGCGCGTGTCCAAATGCCAGCAGCAGATACCCCGCAACGCGAATGACGCAGCCGCAGAGGATAATGATTTTGGCACCAAAGCGGTCTGAGAGCGCACCGCCGACGATGAACATCCCCTGCTGCGAAAAGGTACGCAGCCCCAGAATCAGCCCGATAAGGCCGCCGGAAAGCAGCATGTCGTCGCGCAAAAAGATCGCCAGGAAGGGGACGACCGCGTAAAAACCGATGTTAAACACAAACTGGCTGCCCAGTAAGACGGGCGGCCAGAGCGTTGTGGCAGGGCGCAGGGGCATCATGTTACGGGCGCTTAAACGATAAAGTGAATGTGCTTTTTGCCATGGAACGGCGAGATCTCGATTTTGGTTTTGACCCGAAAAACGTCCCAGAGCAACGCCTCAGAGAGGATCTCCTGCGGCGTTCCGGTGGCCACGATTTGCCCCTGCTGCATCACAATCAGCGAATCGCAGAACATCGATGCATGGTTGAGATCGTGAATAGCCACAATGCTGGTCACCGGCAGGTCGCTTATCAGGTGCATCAGCTGCATCTGATGGTGAATGTCCAGGTGGTTGGTCGGTTCATCCAGCAAAATTTCTGTAGGCGTCTGCGCCAGCGCCCTGGCGATATGCACGCGCTGGCGCTCCCCACCGGAGAGGCTCAGCCAGCCCTGATCGCTTTTTTCCAGCATATCCACCCGCTGCAGGGCGGCGGTAACGGTCTCGTCATCCTGCTTGCCCCAGTTCGAGAACGGGGAGTGATGCGGGATGCGACCAAGTTTGACAACATCGCGAACGCGCATATTGGCATCGGTCATGCCGTGCTGTTCAACGAAGGCCACCCGGCGCGCAAGCTGCTTTTTGGCGATGCGGGAAATGTCCTGACCGTCCAGCGTCACACAGCCCGCATCCGGGCGGCGCAGGCCAGCCAGAATGCGCAGAAGCGATGATTTACCGCAACCATTAGGGCCAAGCAGTCCTACCGTTTCACCGCGCGCCACCTTGAGCGACACGTTATTGACGATGACCTTTTTGCCTACCTTCCAGGTAATATTTTCAGCGCAGATACTCATTACTTATTCCTTGAGCGGTAGATGATCACGGCAAAGAACGGCACGCCAACCAGGGCGGTTACCACCCCGACGGGCAGACTTTGCGGGGCAATCAGCATGCGCGAGGCGATATCTGCCAGCACCATCAGGATCGCCCCCGCCAGTGCGCTGGCAATCAGCAGGGTTCGATGCAGAGGACCGAACAAGAAACGCATGACGTGCGGAACCACCAGCCCGACAAAGCCGATTGAGCCGGCCATACTGACGATGGTTGCAGTAATCAATGCGGTGGTGGTAAAGAGCGCCAGGCGCACCCAGGGGACGGCAATCCCCAGCGAGGCCGCGGCGTCGTCACCAAAGGTAAAGGCATCCAGCGCCCGGGAATAGTAGAGGCAAATGGCTAACCCAATCAGCACCACAACCAGTGCCAGCTGGAATTCAGGCCAGCGTACACCGCTAAAGCTGCCCAGCAGCCAGAACATCACATCACGCGCCTGCTGCGCGCTGGCAGAGGTGCTGATGGTATAGGCGGTGATGGCGTTGAAGAGCTGAGAGGCAGCAACGCCCGCCAGAATGGTGCGCTCGTTGCCGCCGCGCGCGCCGTTGGTCAGAAAGGCGACAAACGCAAAGGCGGCGAATGCGCCAGCAAACGCGCCCGCAGAGAGCGACACCGCGCCGGTCCCCATCCCCAGCACCACGACGGAAACCGCGCCGGTGGACGCCCCCGCAGAGACGCCGAGCACGTAAGGTTCAGCCAGCGCGTTTTTCAGCAGGCTCTGCAAAACCGCGCCGCAGATAGCCAGCCCCGCGCCGCAGCAGGCCGCCACCAGCGCGCGGCTCAGGCGGAAGTCCCAAATCACGCTCTCATAGATGCGGTTGAGCGGAACCGCGGTCAGCCCCAGCTTATTACCGATAGCATAAAAGACATTGGACAGCGGAATCGACAACTCTCCGACGCTTACGCCTAGGGCGATCACCAGAAACAACAGGACAATAGCCAGCAGGGCGGAAGTGGTCAGGAACAGGCCCTGTCGGGCCTGAAGTACAGCTGCCGTCATCAGTTCAGCCCCAGTTTTCTGAGCTGTTCGCCCACCTGTTCAGCGCCATAAATGGTACGGATCGTCGGGTTCATTGCCTGGCCGTCCATCACCACGATATGGCCTTTTTTGACGGCCTCAAGCTGGCTGACGGCCGGATCGCTTTTCAGGAATTTGATTTTCTCTTCCGCGTTATCCAGCGCCCAGCGGTTACGGTCGAGGCTTGAGACCACAATCACGTCCGGGTTAGCGGCAATGATGCTTTCCCAGCCCACGGTTGGCCATTCGGCCTCGGCGGTGATGGCGTTATGGCCACCCAGTACGTCAGCGATAAAGCCTGAGGCGCTGTTTTTACCGCCCACGTAGGCATCAGCAGAAGGAGAGGCGCTTGAGAACCAGAACACAAAGGAGAGGTCTTTTTTGCTTTTGCCAAATTCTTTGCGCAGGTCTGCCTCACGTTTTTTGAAGCTGGCGATAACGGCCTGACCACGGTCTTCAACGTTGAAAATTTTGGCGAAATCTTCAATCTCTTTATAAAGGTATGTCATGTCCCACAGCTTCTGGCGGCTGCCGTACATATCGCCCGAGGCTTTTTTAGTGGCGCACATGCCCGGTGATAAATAGCTGTTCACGCCGACGGTAGCCAGATCCTCACGTTTTGCGACCTTACTTTCTGGCCCGAGCAGCAGCGGCAATTGTGCAGGAACAAAATCGGGGTTTTGCGCAAGGATAGATTCCAGCGTAGGAATTTCGACGGTGAGCGTTTTGATTTTGGCATTCTGTTCCGCCAGCTGCGGCAGCACTTTGGTCGGCCAGAAGGCGCTGGCCTTCACCTTATCTTCCAGACCCAGCAGAAGCAAAATCTCAACGGTATTTTGACCAAGGGCCACGACGCGTTCCGGCGCTTTGGTGAAGGTCTCTTTATAACCGCAGTTTTCAATGGTCAGAGGATACGTGGTTGCCAGAGCAGAACTGACCGACGCAACCGCCAGGCCTAACGCGCAGATGACCTTCTTCATTAAACGCTACCCTTCATTAAAGTTATTTTTGATGCAAATGAAACTCATTATTAAGGCGGAATTTTATACAGAGGAAAATATTGTGTGTCAATGAGGGACAATAACGCAGGGTGACAAAAGGCGGTGCCAGAAAGCACCGCCGGAATGCGCCTTAAATCAGGCTCTCTTTATCTATTCCAAGGCGCTTCATGCGCGACAGCAGGGTGGTGCGTTTTAACCCCAGACGCTGGGCTGCCCCTTTCGGCCCGGCCACCACGCCGTTGGTCTCTTTCAGTACGCGGACGATCAATTGATATTCATCTTCCCCGTCCTGGGCCACGTCGGTCGCGGCCGCGGGAGAGTCCGGCAGAGAAACCTCCGGCAGGGAGAGTTGCAGCACATTACCACGCGTCAGCAGCACCGCACGCTCAATGACGTTTTCCAGCTCGCGCACGTTGCCGGGCCACTCCATCGAGGAAAGGGTGCGTAACGTCTCGGCGGGAATGCTGTCGATGTTGCGTCCCATCCGGCGGGCAATTTTGGCGGTAAACGCTTTGACCAGCAGCGGGATATCTTCCGGACGCTCGCGCAGGGGCGGCAGGCAAATCGGGAACACGTTCAGGCGATAGTAGAGGTCGCTGCGAAACTCGCGGTCGGCGACCATTTTTTTCAGATCGCGGTTGGTGGCGGCAATCAGCCGCACGTCGGTCTGAATCAGCTTATTGCTGCCAAGACGTTCGAACTCCTGTTCCTGCAGCACACGCAGCAGTTTAGGCTGTAGCTCCAGCGGCATATCGCCCACTTCGTCGAGGAACAGCGAGCTTTTATCCGCCAGTTCAAAACGGCCCAGTCGCTGGCTGCTGGCACCGGTAAACGCACCGCGCTCATGGCCAAAGAGATCGCTTTCCAGCAGACCCGCAGGCATGGCGGCACAGTTCATTTTCACCATCCGGCGGCTGTTGCGGTTGCTGAGATTGTGGATCGCGCGGGCAATCAGCTCCTTACCCGTACCGGTTTCGCCCAGGATCAGCACTGTACTGTCGCTTTGCGCGACCATCTCCACCTGTTTGAGCACGCTGTACATGGCATCACTGCGTCCGATGATTTCGCCAAACTCGCTGTCGACATTGTTAAGCTGTTCCGTCAGCGCCAGGTTTTCATCCACCAGCCGTTCTTTCAGACGGTGGATCTCCTGATACGCCAGCGCGTTATCCAGCGCGATGGAGATACGCTCGGCAATCTGACGCAGCAGCTTCAGGTTGGCGGTGGTGAACACCCCTTCCTCACACTGCGCCAGCTTCAGAACGCCCAGCATGGTGTTACCGGACATCAACGGCAGCAGGCACAGAGTCTGAATTTTGTTGCCCCAGATGTTAAACAGCATTCGCTCGTAAGGCGCCATCACATCCTGCTCGCTGAGATTGAGCAGCAGGATCTCCTTACTTTTAAACACCCGTTCAGAAAGGGTTCCCGCTTCATCCACCTCGCTCTGCTCATGGGCCGGGTTCGCTTCGTCGAGATAGTGCGTGGAGTAGATGTTGAGCTTGCCCTTGCGATGGCCGCGCAAGGCAATGCTGATGGCGTCAATTTTGAAGTAGTGATGGATCTCCTTCGACACTTCGCTGACCAGCTCATCCATGTCGAGACGGGAGAGCACGGCATTGGTGATTGCCACCAGAATGCGGAAGTTGTCACGCTCACGGCTCAGCAGGTCGTAATCCACATTATTGCTGACGCGGCTTTGGATCTGCTCGGCGACGACGGCCACTATCTGGGTGAATGTGTGCAGACGCTCATATTCCGCCTCGCTCCATGGCTGGTCGGTATTACGGATAAACTCGCAGCCACCAAAAATGTGGCCTTCCACCGCCAGCGGCAGCAGGCTGTAATGACCAAACGGCTGATATAAGGCGCTCCGGGCCAGCATCGGCCACGCCTGACGGAACTCCTCAAAATTGCAGTGCAGCGCTTCCGGCCGGGAAAGAATACGGCGTATCGGCCCGTGAGCGAGATACGTTTCGTCTTCGTATTCAAACGCTTTTCCGTTTTCTCGTGTGGAGAAGTAGCTCGCACGATGGCTCCCGCTATGCCAGAGCACAATGGCGGCGCTGTCTGCCAGTGCAGATTGCCTGACCAGGCGCGTCAGGGCATCGCTCAGCGCACCCAGGTCGGGCTGCTGTAAAAGTGTTCGCGTAATGTCGAACAGACCCTGCTGTCCGAGATCGCTCATCGGTGTATACGGCATAGTGCTTTCCAGTAGAAACGGGCAAAAAAATAAATTCCGTGCCGACCGCTTTTCGCGCGGTTCTAGCAAATGCGGGGTAACGGTTCCGCGTGCGGCAGATCCAGCGTGCGCTTCACGCCATACAGTCCGGCCAGGCGCACCCCTTTGCGCTCAACCACCTCACCAATTATCGCGGCCTCTTTTCCTGACGGATGCGCCCGCAGCTGTTCAAGTACGGCTTCGGCCGCGGCGCGCTCAACGCCTATCACCAGCTTGCCTTCGTTAGCAAAATTGAGTGGATCCAACCCCAGCAGTTCGCACAGTCCGCGAACCGCAGGCTTCACGGGCAGGCTGCGCTCAGTAAGTTCAATACCGCAGCCGCAGCAGGCCGCGAACTCATGCACCACGGCATTGACGCCGCCACGGGTGGCATCCCGCAGGGCTTTCACGCCGGGGATCGCCCGCAGCGTCTGGATAAGCGGGGTGAGCACCGCGCAGTCGCTGCGCAGTTCCCCGTCCAGCCCCAGCCCTTCGCGCAGGTTAAGGATGGTCGCCCCGTGACAGCCCAGCGTGCCGCTGACCATCAGCACGTCGCCCACGGCCAGTTGCTGCGCGCCCCAGTGAATGTCAGCAGGGATCGCCCCCATCCCGGCGGTGTTGATAAAGAGCTTATCCGCCGCGCCGCGCTGCACCACCTTGGTATCGCCGGTGACGATAGCAATCCCTGCCTCGCGCGCGGTGTGCGCCATGCTGCTGACCACCGCCGCGAGCGTCTCCATCGGCAAACCTTCTTCAAGGATAAATCCGCAGGAGAGGTAGCGCGGAATGGCACCACTGACGGCGACATCGTTCGCGGTACCGCAGACGGCCAGCTTGCCGATATCGCCGCCGGGGAAGAATAGCGGGTCAATCACATAGCTGTCGGTGGAGAAGGCCAGCCTGTCGCCCTGGGCGGTGAGGGAAGCGAGGTCAATGCGGGCCTGGTCTTCCTGCTCGGCGAGCCAGGGGTTATCAAAGGCCTCCATAAACAGCCGGTTTATCAGCTGCTGCATCGCCAGACCGCCGCTGCCGTGTGCCATTTCAACCGTGTTCATGCTTCACTCTCCTGGTTGCGGTACTGATACCACGCGGCACATGCCCCTTCGGAAGAGACCATCAGCGCGCCAAATGCCGTTTGCGGGTTACAGGTGTTGCCAAACAACGGGCAGTGGTGGGGTTTACATCTTCCGGTAAGGACCTCGCCGCAGCGGGCCTGGGGATCGTCGCAAACCTGTTGTGGCTGTGGGCGGAAATGCGTTTCTGCATCAAACGACCGGTAGGCTGGGGTCAGGCGTACGCCGGATTCAGCAATCAACCCCAGCCCGCGCCACTCGCTGTCGCCCTCAACGCTAAATACGTCAGCTATCGCCTGCTGCGCCCGTTCATTTCCGGCATCCGGCACCACGCGGCGGTACTGATTTTCCACCGCGCTCAGGGCTGCTATTTTCTGCTCAACCAGCATGGTGACGCCTTGCAGTAGATCAAGAGGTTCGAAACCAGCGACGACTAACGGGCGATGGTAATCGTCAGCGATAAAGCCGTAGGCCCCGGTACCGATCACCATGCTGACATGGCCCGGTGCCAGGAACGCGTCAATGCCGTTGTCCGGGGCGTCCAGCAGGCTGCGCAGCGTCGGGATAAGCGTAATGTGCTGACAGAAAAAGAAAAAATTGGTGACATTGCTGCGTTTTGCCTGCTGCAGCGTGATCGCCGTAGCGGGCATGGTGGTCTCAAAACCCAGCCCGAAAAATACCACCTTTCGGCCAGGGTTATCGGTTGCAAGCTTCAGGGCATCCATCGGCGAGTACACGATGCGCACATCCGCGCCGCGCGCTTTGGCCTGCAGCAGCGAGCCCTTTTTCCCCGGCACGCGCATCGCGTCGCCAAAGGTACAGAAAATGACGTCAGGCTGGCTGGCGATCTCGATACAGCTGTCGATGCGCCCCATGGGCAGCACGCAAACCGGGCAGCCCGGGCCGTGGATAAACTCAATATTGTCCGGCAGCAGCTGATCGAGGCCAAATTTGAAAATGGCATGGGTGTGCCCGCCGCAGACTTCCATGATCCGCAGCGGCTTTTCCGCCGTGTGTTTCAGCAGGGCGGCCCGCGTTTTCAGATGACCGATAAGCTGCATCACCTGCTCAGGTGCGCGGTATTCATCAACGTAACGCATAATTACCGTTCCTCGCCGTACAGCAGCGCGCCGACGTCCGGCTCCACATCGAACATATTCTGCAGGGCATCCAGCGTGTCGCGCGCTTCCGCTTCATTAATCACGCTCATGGCAAACCCCACGTGTACCAGCACCCACTGACCAAGGCGCGAGACGCCCGTCTCATCGGTGCTGCCCACCAGCGTTAAATCGACGTCACGCAATATGCCGCAGACCTCCACTTTGGCCTGGTTTCCGTCAATGGAATGGATTTGTCCAGGGACGCCTATGCACATCGTTCACTCTCCAGCCAGTTTAGCCAGTGCGCCATGCCGTCGCCGCGCGTGGCGGAGACCAGCAGGATCGCAATGTCCGGGTTCACTTCACGGGCATAAGCCAGACATTTATCCACGTCGAAATTCAGGTACGGCAGCAGGTCCACTTTGTTCAGCAGCATCAGCGACGCGGCGGCAAACATATGCGGATATTTGAGCGGCTTGTCTTCTCCTTCGGTCACCGAGAGGACCGCCACTTTATGCCGCTCCCCGAGATCGAAGCTGGCCGGGCAGACCAGATTGCCGACGTTTTCGATAAACAGAATGCCGTTATCCGCCAGCGGCAGACGCGGCGCGGCATCGGCAATCATCTGCGCATCCAGATGGCAGCCTTTACCGGTATTGACCTGAATCGCCGGGGTGCCGGTTTCACGAATACGGGCGGCATCGTTGACCGTTTGCTGATCGCCTTCGATCACCGCGCAGGAGACGCGTTCGTTCAGGCGTTTGAGCGTTTCCGTCAGCAGCGTGGTTTTGCCGGAGCCGGGGCTGGAGACGAGGTTGAGCACCAGCTGTTGACGTGCGGCAAACCGGGCGCGGTTGCGGGCGGCGATCTGGTTGTTTTTATCGAGTACGTTGATTTCTACGTTCAGCATCTGGCGCTGGCTCATGCCCGGCGCATGGGTACCCGCCTCGCCGTGGCCGTAATGAAGATCGCCCATATCGGAGCGTTGAGGCGCAAAGCGAATCCCGGTGAGTGCCGCTGCCGGACGCGGTGCGGGGGTAAAAGGGGCGGAGCGAAACGCGGAGTGAGGACGGTGTTCATCCCCTTCGATATACAGGTTGCCTTCGGCGCAACCGCAGGTACTACACATACTTTACTCCTTCTCGATTTCAAGGCGTTGGATCTGCATCCCGTCATCCGCCACGATGCGAAGGCCGGTGTGCTGACACTGTGGGCAGCGCTGGACCTTCGACGACAGCAGGGTGACGTACTGCTGACACTGCTCGCACCAGCACTCCGCCTGTTGCTCTTCAATATGAAGCTCGCAGCCTTCCGCCAGCGTGCCGCGGCACACCAGCTCAAAACAGAAGGTGAGGGCGCTGGTTTCGACGCAGGAAAAGGCCCCGACCTTCAGCCAGACGCCGGTCACGCGCGTCGCGTGGTTTTGCGCTGCCTGCTGTTCGATGAGTTCCAGTGCCCGCTGGCAGAGGGTGATTTCGTGCATGACGCTTCCTTAATGAATTGCCCCGTTAATGCAATAACAATGCCAGCCTGGTTTTGGTTAGGGGGTGACGATGTCAACGCTGTCGAAATGACACGTCGACACCCTCTTGTTGACAGCCTGTTTTGAATTAAATCCATTAAATATCAATGCATTAAAAACTGGCATGGAATCTGCTTAGCAGCCGCTATCTCCATTAACCGGATACCTTCTATGACTATTTGGGAAATTAGCGAAAAAGCGGATTACATCGCGCAGCGTCACCAGCAGTTACAGGACCAGTGGCACCTTTACTGCAACTCACTGGTCCAGGGGATCACCCTCTCCAAAGCCCGTCTTCACCACGCCATGAGCTGTGCGGCGCAGGGGGATATGCGCTTTGTTTTGTTCGGCCATTTCACGATTTACGTCACCTTGGCCGACACCTTCAACAGCCACACCATTGAGTACTACGTCGAGACAAAAGAGGGTGAAAAACAGTGTATTGCGAAGGCGCAACTAATGGCCGACGGCATGGTTGACGGTCACGTCAGCAACCGCGATCGCCAGCAGGTGCTGGAGCACTATCTGGAAAAAATCGCGCCGGTTTATAACGGTCTGTACACCGCCGTTGAACACGATCTCCCGGTCAACCTGAAGCAGCTGATGGATGAACACGCCTCAGCGGACGTGGCCTGATCATCACGTGTCGAGAAGTGTCGACATGACAGTTTTTCGTCAAAAATGACTATCACCAGAGGATGACCCGGTGAACCGTTTTGTAATTGCTGACTCGACGGTCTGTATTGGCTGTCGAACCTGTGAGGCGGCCTGTTCGGAAACGCACCGCCTGCACGGGCTCCAGTCCATGCCGCGCCTGCGCGTCATGCGTAATGAAAAAGAGTCTGCCCCGCAGCTCTGCCACCACTGTGAAGATGCGCCGTGCGCGGGCGTCTGTCCGGTGAATGCCATCACCCGCGTTGACGGCGCGGTACAGCTGAACGAAAGCCTGTGCGTGAGCTGCAAGCTGTGCGGCATAGCCTGCCCGTTCGGTGCGATTGAATTTTCCGGCAGCCGTCCGCTGCATATTCCGGCGAATGCCAACACCCCAAAAGCGCCACCTGCTCCCCCGGCTCCGGCACGTGTCAGTACGCTGCTTGACTGGGTGCCCGGCGTGCGTGCGGTGGCGGTGAAGTGCGACCTGTGCAGCTTCGATGAGCAGGGCCCGGCCTGCGTGCGCACCTGCCCGACCAAAGCGCTGATTCTGGTCAACATTCGCGATATTGCCCGCACCAGCAAACGCAAGCGCGAGCTGACCATTAATACCGACGTCGGCGATCTTTCTCTGCTTCAGGCGCTTAACGAGGGGGCGAAATGAACGCGATATTCATGATTAACAGCGCCGTGGCGTACTTTGCCGCCGCTGCTGTGCTGGTGTGGCTCCTGTCATTCCATAAAACCCTGAGCGGCTGGATCGCCGGTATCGGCGGGGCGGTGGGCAGCCTGATGACGCTGGCAGCAGGTACGGCAGTGTTACTCAGCGGCCAGACCGCCGAAGCAATGATTCCGATCGTCCGTCATACCGTTCAGCTCACGCCGCTGAACGCCATCTGGCTGGTGACTTTTGGCCTGTGCGGGGTGTTTATCAGCCTGTTCAATATTGACTGGCACCGCCATCAGCACACCCGCGCGAATGGTCTGCTGGTTAACCTGCTGCTGGCGTCGGCGGTCTGCACCGTCATTGCCAGCAACCTCGGCGCGCTGGTGGTGATGGCGGAGATCATGGCGCTCTGCGGCGTATTCCTGACGGGATGTAGCGCCTCCGGCAAGCTGTGGTTTGCGCTCGGTCGCCTCGGCACGCTGCTGCTGGCGCTGGCCTGCTGGCTGGTGTGGCAACGTTTCGGCACGCTCGACTTCGCAGCGCTTAACGGTCAGCCGCTGGGAAATGACGTCTGGCTGCTGGGCGTGGCGGGCTTTGGCCTGCTGGCCGGGATCATCCCTCTGCACGGCTGGGTGCCGCAGGCGCACGCGAATGCCTCTGCACCCGCTGCCGCGCTGTTTTCCACCGTGGTGATGAAAGTCGGTCTGTTCGGCATTCTGACGATCACCCTGACCGGCGGCCAGCCGCCGCTGTGGTGGGGTGTCGCGCTGCTTATCGCAGGTATGGTTACCGCCTTTGTCGGCGGGCTGTATGCGCTGATGGAGCACAACATTCAGCGTCTGCTGGCGTACCACACCCTGGAAAATATCGGCATTATCCTGCTCGGCATCGGCGCAGGCGTGACCGGCCTGGCACTTAATCAACCGGCGCTGATTGCCGCCGGGTTTATCGGGGGGCTGTATCACCTCGTTAACCACAGCCTGTTTAAAAGCACCCTGTTCCTGGGCGCGGGCAGCGTCTGGTTCCGTACCGGTCATCGGGATATCGAAAAACTCGGCGGCATTGGCAAAAAGATGCCGGTGATTTCTCTCGCCATGCTGGTCGGGCTGATGGCGATGGCCGCGTTGCCGCCGCTGAACGGCTTTGCGGGAGAGTGGGTGATCTACCAGTCCTTCTTCGCGCTCGGTCAGAGCGACGCCTTTATCGCCCGACTGCTCGGCCCGCTGCTGGCGGTTGGGCTGGCGATAACCGGGGCGCTGGCGGTGATGTGTATGGCAAAAGTCTACGGCGTCACCTTCCTCGGCGCACCGCGCACGCGGGAAGCGGAAAATGCCTGCTGCGCCCCGGTACTGATGTGTGCCAGCGTGGTCGCGCTGGCGCTGTGCTGCATCGCGGGCGGGGTCGCCGCCCCATGGCTGTTGCCGCTGCTGGGTAACGCCATTCCACTGCCGCTGACCACCGCCCATACCACCGTCTCCCAGCCGATGATGGCGCTGCTGCTGGTTGCCGCACCGCTGCTGCCGTTTGTGCTGATGCTGTTCTTCAGGCGCGACCGACTCCCCTCCCGCTCGCGCGGGGCGGCCTGGGCCTGTGGCTACGAACACGAACAATCGATGGTCATCACCGCCCACGGTTTTGCCATGCCGGTGAAAGAGAACTTCGCTGCCGTGCTGAAGCTGCGCCACTGGCTGAACCCGGTGGGCTGGATGCCGGGCTGGCAGAGCGCCGCTGTACCTGCGCTGTTCCGCCGTCTGGCGCTGATCGAACTGGCGGTGCTGGTGGTCATTGTGATTTCACGAGGAGCCTGACATGAGTCTGTTACTGGCAATACTTCAGGCGCTGGTGCTGTTCGCCGTTGCGCCACTGCTGTCGGGCATCACGCGCGTGGCGCGCGCCCGGATGCACAACCGTCGCGGGCCTGGCGTGCTCCAGGAGTACCGCGATCTCTTCAAGCTGCTCTCCCGCCAGAGCGTGGCGCCGGATGCCGCAGGCTGGGTCTTCCGCCTGACGCCGTTCGTGATGGTCGGCGTGATGCTGACCATCGCCACCGCGCTGCCGGTGGTGACGGTGGGCTCGCCGCTGCCTGCACTTGGGGATCTGATTACGCTGATTTACCTCTTCGCCATTGCCCGCTTCTTCTTTGCTATTGCGGGCCTGGATACCGGCAGCCCGTTTACCGGTATCGGCGCCAGCCGCGAGGCGATGCTGGGCGTGCTGGTCGAACCGATCCTGCTGCTGGGGCTGTGGGTGGCCGCGCAGGTCGCGGGTTCTACCCATATCAGCTTTATCACCCACACCGTTTACCACTGGCCGGTGTCACGCACCCTCCCGCTAATGCTGGCTCTTTGCGCCTGCGCGTTCGCCACCTTTATTGAGATGGGCAAATTGCCGTTTGACCTCGCAGAAGCCGAGCAGGAGCTACAGGAAGGGCCGTTGACCGAATACAGCGGCTACGGCTTTGCGGTGCTTAAGTGGGGCATCAGCCTTAAGCAGCTGGTGGTCCTGCAGATGTTTGTTGGCGTCTTCTTCCCGTGGGGGCAGATGACGCACTTCTCCGCTGGAGGACTGGTATTGGCCGTGGTGGTTGCCGCGCTCAAGCTGCTGGTCGGCGTACTGGTGATTGCCCTGTTTGAAAACAGCATGGCACGTCTGCGCTTTGTCGCGACCTCGCGCATCACCTGGGCCGGTTTTGGTTTTGCATTTTTAGCGTTCGTCTCCTTGCTGGTGGCGTGATTAAAGAGAGTATTTATGTCTGAAGAAAAGAAAGGTCAGCAGTATCTCGCCGCGTTGCATCAGGCTTTTCCGGGTGTTGTGCTGGATGAAGGATGGCAGACCAAAGACCAGGTAACCGTCACCATTAAGGTGAACTATCTGCCGGAAGTGGTGGAATTTCTTTACTACCAGCAGGGTGGCTGGCTGTCGGTGCTGTTCGGCAATGACGAGCGTCAGTTGTGCGGCAATTACGCGGTGTACTACGTGATGTCGATGGAGCAGGGCGAGAAGTGCTGGCTTACCGTACGCGTGGAAGTCGACCCGAACAAGCCGGAGTACCCGTCCGTCACGCCCCGCGTGCCTGCCGCCGTCTGGGGCGAGCGCGAAGTGCGTGACATGTATGGCCTGGTGCCGGTGGGGCTGCCGGATGAACGCCGCCTGGTGCTGCCGGACGACTGGCCGGACGAACTGTATCCGCTGCGCAAGGACAGCATGGATTACCGCCAGCGTCCGGCCCCAACCACCGACAGCGAAACCTACGAGTTCATTAACGAACTCGGCAACAAAAAGAACAACGTGGTGCCGATTGGCCCGCTGCACGTCACCTCTGATGAACCAGGCCACTTCCGCCTGTTTGTTGACGGCGAAAACATCATTGACGCCGACTACCGCCTGTTCTACGTCCATCGCGGCATGGAGAAGCTGGCGGAAACCCGGATGGGCTATAACGAGGTGACATTCCTCTCGGACCGAGTGTGCGGCATCTGCGGCTTCGCCCACAGCACCGCCTATACCACCTCGGTGGAGAACGGCATGGGGATCGTGGTGCCGGAGCGCGCGCAGATGATCCGCGCCATTTTGCTGGAAGTGGAACGTCTGCACTCGCACCTGCTGAATCTCGGTCTGGCCTGTCACTTTGTCGGTTTCGACTCCGGGTTTATGCAGTTCTTCCGCGTGCGCGAGGCGTCGATGAAGATGGCGGAGATCCTCACCGGGGCGCGTAAAACCTACGGTCTGAACCTGATCGGCGGGATCCGCCGTGACCTGCTTAAAAACGACATGATCCAGACCCGACAGCTGGCACAGCAGATGCGTCGCGACGTGCAGGAGCTGGTGGATATGCTGCTCAGCACGCCCAACATCGAGCAGCGTACCGTGGGGATCGGCCGTCTTGATCCGGAGATCGCCCGCGACTTCAGCAACGTTGGCCCGATGGTGCGCGCCAGCGGCCACGCCCGCGACACCCGCGCCGATCACCCGTTTGTCGGTTACGGCCTGCTGCCAATGACCGTACACAGCGAACAGGGCTGCGACGTCATCTCCCGCCTGAAGGTGCGTATCAACGAGGTCTTCACCGCGCTGAATATGATCGACTTTGGGCTCGATAACCTGCCGGGCGGCCCGCTGATGGTGGAGGGCTTCACCTACATCCCGAACCGCTTTGCCCTCGGCTTTGCCGAAGCGCCGCGCGGGGACGACATCCACTGGAGCATGACCGGCGATAACCAGAAGCTTTACCGCTGGCGCTGCCGTGCGGCCACCTACGCCAACTGGCCAACCCTGCGCTATATGCTGCGCGGCAACACGGTCTCCGACGCGCCGCTGATCATCGGCAGCCTCGACCCGTGCTACTCCTGCACCGACCGCATGACCGTGGTGGACGTGCGCAAGAAGAAAAGCCAGGTGGTGCCGTACAAAGAGCTTGAGCGCTACAGCATCGAGCGTAAGAACTCGCCGCTGAAATAAGGACTCGTCATGTTTACCTTTATCAAAAAAGTGATCAAAACCGGCACGCCCACCAGCAGCTACCCCCTGGAGCCGATGCCGGTGGATAAAAACTTCCGCGGCAAGCCGGAGCACAACCCGCAGCAGTGCATCGGCTGTGCGGCCTGCGTCAACGCCTGTCCGTCGAATGCCCTGACGGTGGAAACGGATCTGAAAACCGGCCAACTGGCCTGGCAGTTTAACCTCGGACGCTGCATTTTCTGCGGCCGCTGCGAAGAGGTTTGCCCGACGGTCGCCATTCGTCTGTCTCAGGAGTACGAGCTGGCGGTGTGGAAGAAAGAGGATTTTTTGCAGCAGTCGCGTTTTGCCCTGTGTAACTGCCGCGTCTGCAAACGTCCGTTCGCCGTGCAAAAAGAGATCGACTACGCCATCGCGCTGCTGAAGCACAACGGCGACGCCCGCGCGGAGCATCATCGCGAAAGCTTTGAAACCTGCCCGGAATGCAAACGGCAGAAATGCCTGCTGCCGTCCGACCGCATCGATATCACCCGTCATATGAGAGAGGCCAGCTGATGGAAAACTTACTCGGTCCGCGCGACGAGCGGGGCATTCCGGTGCCAATGACGGTGGAGGAGTCCATCGCCAGCATGAAGGCGTCGCTGTTGAAAAAAATCAAACGCTCGGCCTACGTTTACCGCGTGGACTGCGGCGGCTGCAACGGCTGCGAGATTGAGATCTTCGCCACGCTGTCACCGCTGTTTGACGCCGAACGCTTCGGCATCAAAGTGGTGCCGTCTCCGCGTCATGCCGACATTCTGCTGTTCACCGGGGCCGTCACCCGCGCCATGCGCTCGCCCGCGCTGCGCGCCTGGCAGTCTGCGCCCGATCCGAAAATCTGTATCTCCTATGGGGCGTGCGGTAACAGCGGCGGCATCTTCCATGACCTCTACTGCGTGTGGGGCGGCACCGACAAAATCGTGCCGGTGGACGTCTACATTCCGGGCTGTCCGCCGACGCCTGCCGCCACGCTGTACGGCTTTGCCATGGCGCTCGGCCTGCTGGAGCAGAAAATCCACGCCCGTGAACCGGGTGAACCCGACAATCAGCCTGCGATGATCCTGCACCCGGACATGGTGCAGCCGCTGCGGGTGAAGGTCGACCGCACGGCGCGCAGGCTGGCGGGCTATCGCTATGGCCGTCAGATTGCCGACGATTACCTGCGCCTGCTGAGCCAGGGCGAGCACCAGGTGGCGCGCTGGCTGGAGGCGGAAAACGATCCGCGTCTTAATGAGATTGTGGCGAACCTGAACAGCATTGTGGATGAGGCGCGTATCCGATGAGTGAGACGGTGGTGTTCAGTCAGCTGAGCCGTAAATTTATTGATGAGAACGATGCCACGCCGGACGCGGCGCAGCAGGTGGTCTATTACAGCCTGGCGATTGGGCATCACCTCGGGGTGATCGACTGCCTGGAGGCGGCGCTGAGCTGCCCGTGGTCCGACTATCTGGCGTGGATCGCCACGCTGGAAGAGGGCAGTACGGCGCGGCGCAAAATGGAAGGGGTACCGAAGTACGGTGAGATCGTTATCGACGCCAACCATATTGCGATGCTGGCGAACGCGTTTGACGCGGCGCTGAAACGGCAAACCCCCGAACAGCAGGCGTGGAGCAAAACGCTGCTCAGCATGCTGCATGATATTCATCAGGAAAGTGCCATCTACCTGATGGTGAGGAGATTACGTGACTGACGTTTTACTGTGTGTCGGCAACAGCATGATGGGCGACGACGGCGCAGGCCCGCTGCTGGCAGAGATGTGTGCCGCGAACCCGCAGGGCAACTGGGTGGTGATTGACGGCGGCAGCGCGCCGGAAAACGACGTGGTGGCCATCCGTGAACTGCACCCTGATCGGCTGTTGATTGTCGATGCTACGGATATGGGGCTGAACCCGGGGGAAATCCGCCTGATCGACCCGGACGACATTGCCGACATGTTCATGATGACCACGCATAATATGCCGCTTAACTATCTGGTGGATCAGATCAAAGAGGACGTGGGCGAGGTGCTGTTTTTGGGCATTCAGCCGGACATCGTCGGATTTTATTACCCGATGACACCACCGGTGAAAGCCGCGGTGGAAGTGGTCTATTCACGGCTTGCGGGGTGGGTTGGAAAGGGTGGGTTTGAACCCCTCTCCTCATAGGGGAGAGGGCGTTTTTTGTCCCCTCTCCCTGTGGGCTGAGGG
>NZ_JALW01000047.1:0-29095 GCF_000710795.1 Enterobacter sp. T1-1
AGCTTAGAAAACGGCAAACCCTGTGTCTCGTCTAACCACCATGTGCACTGCCGTACAGGCAGCTTAGAAAACCGCAGTATCGCCGGAGTGATCGGCGCTTATGTGCACTGCCGTACAGGCAGCTTAGAAAAGATGCGCTGTAAGCGCATAGAGGCGCGGAAAGTGCACTGCCGTACAGGCAGCTTAGAAACACTCAAACCAACCGTCTGCAAAGCAGATTGCGTGCACTGCCGTACTGGCAGCTTAAAAAGAATTAACCGACAGTTCCGGGAGCAGAGACATTTTTACTGCCGTTCAGGAAGATTTATAGCAACCTGGCCGTCAACAATGCCGGGTGGCGCTGCGCTTACCCGGCCTACAATCGGCATTAATATCAAGGAATTGCATTATTTATCGTAGGGCAAAACGCAAGACGCGCGCTGGATTAACAGGCTAATCCATGCTTCATATGGTTCAATTCTATTGGGTGAAGCGAAAAAGCAATAACTGGCAAATAGATTAAACCCCACGTCAGGGCGCGGGGTTTGCTTAGTGATTACTGAGCGGCAAACAGCCCCAGATGTTCTTTAGCGTAAGCTTCAAAATCGGTGCAGCCGCCAATGTGTTTCTGATCGAGGAAGATCTGCGGTACGGTTTCAACCGGTTTACCCACGGTTTTTTCCAGATCGGCTTTGGTGATGCCTTCTGCGTGGATATCCACATAGCGGAAGTTAAAGTCATCACGCTCTTCAGTCAGTTTTTCAGCCAGCTCTTTTGCGCGCACACAGTAAGGGCATCCTGGACGACCAAAAATTACTGCAAACATTTCTCTCTCCTCAAAAAACAAGCCTGACGGCGAATGACACGTATAGTGCACGATAACCTGCCGTCATTAAAGTAGGTTTCGCCTGTCGCTTTAATATCCTTGAGCTATGTTTCGCCAATTACATGCCGCGCATCATTGCCTATACTGGCTGCCACACGTATTAAGCAAGACAAAGAGAGAGACGATGACGCCAACAATTGACCTGCTCCGTTCCCACCGTTCTATCCGCCACTTCACCGATGAGCCCATTACCGAGGCGCAGCGTGAGGCCATCATCGACAGCGCCAGAGCCACCTCGAGCTCCAGCTTTCTGCAGTGCAGTTCGATTATTCGCATTACCGACAAGGCCATGCGCGAGCAGCTGGTGACGCTCACGGGCGGGCAGAAGCATGTAGCCCAGGCCGCCGAGTTCTGGGTATTCTGCGCTGACTTTAACCGCCACCTGCAAATTTGCCCTGAAGCCGAGCTGGGGCTGGCAGAACAGCTGCTGCTGGGCGTGGTCGATACCGCGCTGATGGCGCAAAACGCCTTTACGGCGGCGGAATCACTGGGATTAGGCGGCGTGTATATCGGCGGACTGCGTAACAATATTGAAAGCGTAACCGAACTGCTGAAGCTGCCGAAGCACGTCCTGCCCCTGTTCGGTCTCTGCCTCGGCTGGCCGGCTGACAACCCGGATCTCAAGCCGCGCCTGCCTGCAGCGATGCTGGTCCATGAAAACCACTACCAGCCGGTCGACCAGGATGTTCTGAATCAATACGATGAAGAGCTGGCGCACTACTACATGACGCGCGGCAGCAATAACCGCCGCGATACCTGGAGCGACCACATCCGCCGTACCATTATTAAAGAAAATCGCCCGTTTATTCTCGATTATCTGCATAAACAGGGCTGGGCGACGCGCTAGTCCATTCGGTATGATACGCAGGCTTTTCCCATGTCTTTAGAGAGGTGCAGGGTGAAAATTGCCATTTTGTCCCGGGATGGAACGCTCTATTCATGCAAACGCCTGCGAGAAGCGGCGGCAAAACGCGGACATCAGATTGAGATCCTCGATCCGATGTCCTGCTATATGAACATTGACCCTGCAGCTTCCTCGATCCATTACAAAGGCCGCAAGCTACCGCATTTTGATGCGGTGATCCCCCGCATTGGCTCGCAGATCACCTATTACGGTACGGCCGCGCTGCGCCAGTTTGAAATGCTGGGCAGCTATCCTCTCAACGAATCTGTCGCCATTTCCCGCGCCCGGGATAAGCTGCGCTCGCTGCAGCTGCTCGCCCGCCAGGGGATCGATCTCCCGGTCACCGGTATCGCTCACTCCCCGGACGACACCAGCGATCTGATCGACATGGTGGGCGGCGCGCCGCTGGTCATCAAGCTGGTGGAAGGCACACAGGGTATTGGCGTGGTGCTGGCAGAGACGCGACAGGCGGCAGAGAGCGTGATTGACGCCTTCCGCGGCCTGAATGCGCACATTCTGGTGCAAGAGTACATTGAAGAGGCCAAAGGGCGCGATATCCGCTGTTTCGTGGTGGGCAATGAGGTGGTGGCGGCCATTGAGCGTCAGGCGAAAGAGGGCGATTTTCGCTCCAACCTCCACCGGGGCGGCGTTGCACGGGTTGCTGATATCAGCGAGCGCGAGCGGGAGATTGCCGTGAAAGCGGCGCAAACGCTGGGGCTGGACGTGGCAGGCGTAGACCTTCTGCGCGCAACGCGCGGGCCGCTGGTGATGGAAGTGAATGCCTCGCCCGGGCTGGAAGGGGTAGAAAAAACCACCGGTGTCGATATTGCAGGTAAAATGATTGCATGGATTGAGCGTCATGCCACGCCGGGCTACTGTCTTAAAACGGGTGGTTAAATGGATTACCGCGCACTTTTTGAGTACCCTATGCGAAGTTTTTACTAAAGAGGCTCCACCGCGATGGATTTACAGGTCGTTCCAACACTGGATACGTTACGTCAATGGCTTGATGATGCCGGTATCACCTTCTTTGAATGTGATTCCTGCCAGGCGCTGCATCTGCCTCACATGCAGAATTTCGACGGCATTTTTGATGCCAAAATCGATCTCATTAACGACGTGATCCTCTTCTCTGCGCTGGCAGAAGTTAAGCCGTCTGCGCTGCTGGCGCTGGCCTCTGACCTCTCTGCGATCAACGCCAGTTCTTTGACGGTGAAAGCATTCCTCGATATACAGGATGATAATCTGCCAAAACTGGTCGTTTGCCAGTCTTTGTTCTCCGGCGCGGGGCTCTCCTTCAAGCAGTTCGCCTGGTTTATGCGTTTGAGTGAAGAGCAAATTTCAATGGTAATGATGGAAGCCAATGCACACCATCTGCTGTACAGCGCGGAAGACGATGCAGAGAATAATGATGCATCTCCCAATTTTCTTCACTAAGCCTGTCTGACTTTTGCGCAGTCGCTGCCAGAGCGGCTGCATAACGCCATTTATTCTGCTGCTTTTAACCTTTCTTTAAAGAATTTTTCACCTCCTCAAAGGCCATTTCGGCTTATCACGTAGACATAACCTGCATAAAAAATTGATAAAAGGCGTTTTTTCGTCTGGGCTATAGCCGGAGACACGGGCTACAGTTATTCTTGCGATGCTTAAAAAAGCGAGCGGATCCTGCCGGGTAAAGAGGTTTCTTTTTATTTTGAGCAGAGCGACAAACTATGCATGATTTTTGCATATATCCAGATTGCACAGTTTTAGTTCGTTTGTTAACGAGCTTTCAGAAGGAATAACACTATGATCGCCTTGAATAAAAAATGGTTATCGGGTCTGGTTGCGGGTGCTCTGATGGCCGTCTCTGCCGGCACGCTCGCTGCGGAACAAAAAACGCTGCATGTTTATAACTGGTCTGACTATATTGCCCCGGACACGGTGGCTAATTTTGAAAAAGAGACCGGCATTAAAGTGGTCTACGACGTGTTTGATTCCAACGAAGTGCTGGAAGGCAAACTGATGGCAGGCAGCACCGGTTTTGACCTGGTGGTACCGTCCGCAAGTTTCCTGGAGCGTCAACTGACCGCAGGCGTTTTCCAGCCGCTGGACAAGAGCAAGTTACCAAACTGGAAAAACCTCGACCCGGAAGTGCTGAAGCTGGTCTCTAAGCATGACCCGGAGAACAAATACGCCATGCCGTATCTGTGGGCGACCACCGGTATTGGCTACAACGTGGATAAAGTCAAAGCGGCGCTGGGCCCGGACGTCAAGCTGGACAGCTGGGACGTGGTGCTGAAGCCGGAGAACCTCGCGAAGCTGAAAAGCTGCGGCGTCTCCTTCCTGGATGCCCCGGAAGAGATTTTCGCTACCGTGCTGAACTATCTTGGCAAAGATCCGAACAGCAACAAGGCGGATGATTACACCGGCCCGGCGACCGATCTGCTGCTGAAACTGCGTCCGAATATCCGTTACTTCCACTCTTCACAGTACATTAACGACCTGGCTAACGGCGATATCTGCGTGGCAATTGGCTGGGCAGGGGACGTCTGGCAGGCGGCTAACCGCGCGAAAGAGGCGAAAAACGGCGTGAATGTCTCCTACTTCATTCCGAAAGAGGGGGCGCTGGCCTTCTTTGATGTCTTCGCCATGCCTGCCGATGCGAAAAACAAAGATGAAGCGTATCAGTTCCTAAACTACCTGATGCGTCCGGAAGTGATTGCTCATATCAGCGACCATGTCTACTACGCCAACGGTAACAAGGCCTCCTTGCCACTGATTAGCGAAGAGATCCGTAATAATCCGGCTATCTATCCGCCAGCGGATGTGTTTGCCAAGCTCTTCACCCTGAAAGTACAGGATCCAAAAATTGACCGCGTACGTACCCGTGCGTGGACCAAGGTGAAAAGCGGGAAATAACGGCGTTTGGTAACGTTGCCCGGTGGCGCTATCGCTTACCGGGCCGACACAACCCGTAGGCCGGGCAAGCGTTCGCGCCGCCCGGCGATGCGCACCCTGACGGTGCGTTTGCACCAGTTTTGATCTATGCCGGAGAACACCCCGTGAATGACGCGATCCCCCGCCCGCAGGCGAAAGTCCGTAAAGCGCTGACCCCGCTACTTGAAATTCGTAACCTCACCAAATCTTTCGATGGCCAGCATGCCGTGGACGACGTCAGCCTGACTATCTACAAAGGCGAAATATTTGCCCTTCTCGGGGCGTCTGGCTGCGGTAAATCAACCTTGCTGCGCATGCTGGCCGGGTTTGAACAACCTACCGCCGGGCAGATTGTGCTGGATGGCGTGGATCTCTCCAGCGTACCGCCGTATCAGCGTCCGATTAACATGATGTTCCAGTCTTACGCACTGTTCCCGCATATGACGGTGGAGCAGAACATCGCGTTTGGCCTGAAGCAGGACAAGCTGCCAAAAGCCGAAATCACCGCGCGTGTGGCGGAGATGCTGAGTCTGGTGCACATGCAGGAGTTCGCGAAGCGTAAACCGCACCAGCTTTCTGGTGGTCAGCGTCAGCGCGTGGCACTGGCCCGAAGCCTGGCGAAACGCCCGAAACTGCTGCTGCTTGATGAGCCGATGGGTGCCCTGGATAAAAAACTGCGCGACCGTATGCAGCTCGAAGTGGTGGATATCCTCGAACGCGTGGGCGTGACCTGCGTGATGGTCACCCACGACCAGGAAGAGGCCATGACCATGGCCGGGCGTATCGCGATCATGAACCGCGGTAAGTTCGTGCAGATTGGCGAGCCGGAAGAGATTTATGAACACCCGACTACCCGATACAGCGCGGAGTTCATCGGCTCGGTGAATGTTTTTGAAGGGCTGCTGAAAGCGCGTGAAGAAGACGGGCTGATCATCGAATCGCCGGGGCTGCAGCATCCGCTGAAGGTCGACCCGGATAACTCCGTGGTAGACAACGTGCCGGTCTATATCGCCCTGCGACCGGAGAAAATCATGCTCTGTGAAGATCCTCCGGCCGATGGCTTTAACTTTGCCGTGGGCGAAGTGGTGCACATTGCCTATCTGGGCGATCTCTCTATCTACCACGTCCGTCTGAAGAGCGGACAGATGCTCAGCGCCCAGCTGCAAAACGAACATCGCTACCGTAAAGGACTGCCGACCTGGGGCGACGAAGTGCGTCTGTGCTGGGATGCGGACAGTTGTGTCGTGCTGACGGTATAAGGAGCGGCCAATGAGTACACTTGAACCGCCAGCCCGCGTCGAAAAACCGGGCGGCTTTGCGCACTGGCTGGCGCGCATGCAGATGAACCACGGCCGCAAGCTGGTGATTGCCATGCCTTACGTGTGGCTGATCCTGCTGTTCATGCTGCCGTTCCTGATCGTTTTCAAGATAAGCCTGGCGGAAATGGCGCGGGCGATCCCGCCCTACACCAATCTGCTGGACTGGGCAGACGGACAGCTGACGCTGACGCTTAACCTTGGCAACTTCCTGCAGCTGACGGAAGATCCGCTTTATGTCGAAGCCTATCTGCAGTCACTGCAGGTGGCGGCGATCTCCACGCTCTGCTGTTTGCTGATGGGCTACCCGCTGGCATGGGCGGTGGCGCACAGTAAGCCCTCGACGCGCAACATTCTGCTGCTGCTGGTGATTCTGCCGTCGTGGACCTCGTTCCTGATCCGCGTCTACGCGTGGATGGGGATCCTGAAAAATAACGGGGTGCTGAATAACTTCCTGATGTGGTTAGGGGTTATCGATCAGCCGCTGACTATTCTGCACACCAATCTTGCGGTCTATATCGGGATTGTGTACGCCTACCTGCCGTTTATGGTGCTGCCGATCTATACGGCACTGACGCGTATCGACTACTCGCTGGTGGAAGCCTCGCTGGATCTGGGCGCCCGTCCGCTGAAGACTTTCTTCAGCGTGATTGTGCCGCTGACCAAAGGCGGGATTATCGCCGGGTCGATGCTGGTGTTCATTCCGGCGGTTGGGGAGTTTGTGATCCCGGAACTGCTCGGCGGCCCGGACAGCATCATGATTGGCCGCGTGTTGTGGCAGGAGTTCTTCAATAACCGCGACTGGCCGGTAGCCTCCGCGGTGGCGATCGTGATGTTGCTGCTGCTGATCGTGCCGATCATGTGGTTCCACAAGCATCAGCAGAAACAGATGGGAGACCACGGATGAACAACTTACCGGTAGTGCGCTCTCCGTGGCGAATTGCGATCCTGGTGATCGGCTTTACCTTCCTGTATGCGCCGATGCTGATGCTGGTGATCTACTCGTTCAACAGCTCCAAACTGGTCACCGTATGGGCTGGCTGGTCGACGCGCTGGTACAGCGAACTGTTCCACGACGATGCGATGATGAGCGCGGTGGGGCTGAGCCTGACCATCGCGGCGCTAGCGGCCACAATGGCCTGCGTGCTGGGCACGATTGCCGCGCTGGTGATGGTGCGCTTCGGGCGTTTTCGCGGCTCGAACGGCTTTGCCTTTATGATCACCGCGCCGCTGGTGATGCCGGACGTGATCACCGGCCTGTCGCTGCTGCTGCTGTTTGTGGCGCTGGCGCATGCCATTGGCTGGCCTGCGGATCGCGGCATGCTCACCATCTGGCTGGCGCATGTGACCTTCTGTACCGCGTACGTGGCGGTAGTCATCTCCTCGCGTCTGCGCGAGCTGGATCGCTCCATTGAAGAGGCGGCGATGGATCTCGGTGCCACGCCGGTGAAGGTCTTTTTCATCATCACGCTGCCGATGATTATGCCTGCGGTGATCTCCGGCTGGCTGCTGGCCTTTACCCTGTCGCTCGACGATCTGGTGATCGCCAGCTTTGTTTCCGGGCCAGGGGCGACGACGCTGCCAATGCTGGTCTTCTCCAGCGTGCGCATGGGGGTGAACCCGGAGATCAACGCCCTGGCGTCGATAATCCTCGGCGTGGTCGGAATTGTCGGATTTATCGCCTGGTATTTGATGGCGCGCGCGGAAAAGCAGCGCGTGCGCGATATCCAGCGTGCAAGACGCGGCTGAAGGAATTATTATTTCCAGTGATGTGCCGCGCATGACGCGGCACTGTTTTTCAGGGAAGTAAAACATTGGGATTATTAAAAAAATCACGTCTTACGCACGCTCGTCCAAACGTACCTGCGCTGGTGCAGGTGGCGGCGCTCGCTATTATTATGATCCGCTGTCTTGATGTATTGATGATCCTCAACACCCTGGGGGCGCGCGGCATCGGTGAGTTCATTCACCGCAGCGTGCAAACCTGGAACCTCACGCTGGTATTCCTCAGCAGCCTTGTGCTGGTGTTTATCGAAATCTACTGCGCGTTTTCGCTGGTTAAAGGGCGCAACTGGGCGCGCTGGGTCTATCTGCTGACGCAGGTGACCGCCGCCAGCTATCTGTGGGCCGCCTCGCTGGGCTATGGTTATCCGGAGCTGTTCAGCATTGCCGGTGGATCCAAACGTGAGATCTTCCATGCGCTGGTCATGCAGAAATTACCCGATATGCTGGTGCTCCTGCTGCTCTTTGCTCCAGCCTCAAGCCGGCGGTTCTTCCGCCTGCAATAATGTGTATAATCGCAGCCCTCGTTATTCTTAAGGTTTTCCTATGCAGTGCGCACTCTATGACGCCGGACGCTGCCGCTCCTGTCAGTGGATAGAACAGCCGGTCTCTCAACAACTCACCGCCAAAATGGCCGACCTGCAACAGCTGCTGGCTGAACATGCGGTGGGCGAGTGGTGCGCCCCCGTCAGCGGCCCGGAGCAGGGTTTTCGTAATAAAGCCAAAATGGTGGTCAGCGGCAGCGTAGAAAAACCGCTGCTGGGCATGCTGCATCGCGACGGTACGCCGGAAGATCTCACCGGCTGCCCGCTTTATCCTGCCTCGTTTGAGCCGGTCTTTGCGGCACTCAAACCGTTTATTGCCCGCGCGGGGTTAACGCCTTATAACGTCGCCCGAAAGCGCGGCGAGCTGAAATATCTCCTCCTGACCGAGAGCCAGATGGACGGCGGTATGATGCTGCGTTTCGTGCTGCGCTCGCAAGCCAAGCTGGAACAACTGCGCGCGGCGCTGCCGTGGCTGCAGGAGCAGCTTCCGCAGCTGAAGGTCATTACCGCCAATATTCAGCCGGTGCATATGGCGATTATGGAGGGGGAGACAGAGATCTTCTTCACCGGGCAGCATGCGCTGGCGGAAACGTTCAACAACGTGCCGCTGTGGATCCGCCCGCAAAGTTTCTTCCAGACCAACCCGACGGTGGCGAGTGCGTTATATGCCACCGCCCGCGACTGGGTGAGGGCGTTAAACATCCATCATATGTGGGATCTGTTCTGCGGTGTCGGGGGCTTTGGTCTGCACTGCGCCACGCCCGAGATGCAGCTGACCGGGATTGAGATCGCCGCCGAAGCGATTGCCTGCGCGAAACAGTCTGCCGCTGAGCTCGGATTAACCAATCTGCACTTCCAGGCGCTGGACTCCACGCAGTTCGCGACCGGCCAGGGCAACGTGCCGGAGCTGGTGCTGGTCAACCCGCCGCGCCGGGGCATTGGCAAGGCGCTGTGCGACTATCTGAGCCAGATGGCGCCGGATTACATTATTTATTCCAGCTGCAACGCCCGTACCATGGCGACAGATATCGCTCACCTGCCGGGCTACCGCATTGAACGTGTTCAGCTTTTCGATATGTTCCCGCATACCGCGCATTATGAAGTGTTGACGTTGTTAACCCGCATCCCGGGTAAGGCGTAGCCGCCACCCGGCATGACATCCGCAAAATCTTCAACAAAATGTGAACTCTTCAACCCTGCGAAATCAGGTAAGCTTACGTCATAAGAGATGAAATAAGGCTTACCCATGAAGCAGATCCTGCTGGTGGAAGATGACCACGATATCGCGGCACTTCTGCGACTCAATTTAGAAGATGAAGGCTACATCATCACCCACGAGCCCGACGGCGGCAACGCGTTACAGTGCCTTGAAAAACAGCCGTGGGATGCGGTGATCCTCGATCTCATGCTCCCCAACGTCGACGGCCTGGAGATTTGCCGTCGTATTCGCCAGATGACCCGCTACCTGCCGGTGATCATTATTAGCGCCCGCAGCAGCGAAACCGATCGGATCACCGGCCTGGAAACCGGCGCGGATGATTATCTGGCAAAACCGTTCTCGGTGCAGGAGCTGATTGCGCGCATTAAGGCGCTGTTCCGCCGCCAGCAGGCGATGGGGCAGGCGCAGAGTGCCGGGAATATTCAGGCGCATGGCCTGACGATCGACCCGCTGGCCCGCAGCGTGCTGCTTCACGGCCAGATAGTGGATCTCACCCCGCGCGAGTTTGAACTGCTGTACTTCTTTGCCCGCCATCCTGGCGAGGTCTTCTCGCGTCTGGCGCTGCTGGAGCAGGTGTGGGGCTATCAGCACGAAGGTTACGAGCATACCGTTAACACCCATATCAACCGCCTGCGCATCAAGATTGAAAAAGACGCTGCCGAGCCGGAGATCATTCGCACCGTCTGGGGCAAAGGCTATAAATTTGCGGAGCCGCACCATGATGCGCCGCTTTAGCCTGAGCCAGCGCCTGACGCTGCTGTTCATTTTACTGATGATGCTCTGCGCCGCCGTCGCCTGCGCCGTCCAGCTCTACAGCAGCATGCAGTATGGTAACGCCATGGTTCAGCGTCTCTCTGGCGGCCTGGCGCAACAGATCGTGCAGCGCGAACCAATTCTGAACGCCCAGGGCAGGGTCGACCGTACCGCGCTGAAACCGCTCTTTGACAGGCTGATGACCTTCAACCCGAGCGTGGAACTGTACGTCGTCTCCCCGGATGGCGATATTCTGGCCGATGCCGCCCCGCCTGGCCATATTCAGCGACAAAGCATCGATCTCGCGCCGGTACAGGAGTTCCTCAGCGGTGCGGCCATGCCGGTTTTTGGCGACGATCCGCGTAGCCAGAACAAGAAAGTGTTCAGCGCGACGCCGTTACGTCAGGACGGCGAGCTTAAAGGCTATCTGTATATTATTTTACAGGGCGAGGAGTCGAACGCGCTGGCGGACATGGCCTGGCACAAGGCGCTGTGGAGTACGGTGCTCTGGTCGATGCTGTGGGTGGCGCTGTTTGGCCTGCTGGCGGGCTTACTGATCTGGTACTGGGTCACGCGTCCGGTTAAACGATTGACGCGTGAAGTGGCCGGGCTGGAGCATGACAGCATGAGCGCGATACGCGCGCTGGCGGTCCAACAGCCGGATGTGGCAGCAAAAGATGAAGTGGCGCTCCTGCGTAACAGTTTTATCGAGCTGGCACGCAAAATCACCCAGCAGTGGGATCAGCTGGCCGACAGCGACCGCCAGCGCCGGGAGTTTATCGCCAATATTTCCCACGACTTACGCACGCCGCTGACCTCGCTGCTTGGCTATCTGGAAACGCTGTCGCTGAAATCCGCCACCCTGACGCCGCAGGAGCATCAGCAATACCTCGCCACGGCGTTGCGTCAGGGGCAAAAGGTGCGTCACCTGTCACAGCAGCTGTTTGAGCTTGCGCGTCTTGAGCACGGCGGCATCAAGCCCCAGCGCGAGCGTTTTGCGATGGGAGAGCTTATTTCCGACGTGGCGCAAAAGTTTGAGCTCACGGCGCGCACGCGCGAGCTTCAGCTCCAGATAGACGTTCCCGGGCCGCTGCCGCTGGTGTATGCCGATGTCTCGATGATAGAGCGCGTGGTGACCAATCTGCTGGATAACGCCATCCGCCATACCCCCACCGGCGGCAAGATCCGTCTCGCCGTATGGCAGGAGAATGAAAAGCTACAGGTTGAGGTGGCCGATTCAGGAACCGGTGTGGATGCCGCGCTGCGCGACGATCTGTTCCAGCGGCCTTCAGCGTTGAATCCGCAAGCATCGCGGGAGAATCGCGGTGGGTTAGGGCTGTTGATTGTCAAACGGATGCTGGAACTACACGGGGGAGGGATCAGGCTGATGGAGTCGGTGAGCGGGGCGCGATTCAGGTTCTTCGTGCCGTTGTGAGAGAGTGCCGGGTGGCGCTGCGCTTACCCGGCCTACAACTCCCCCCGTAGGCCGGGTAAGGCGAAGCCGTCACCCGGCAAAAAAAGTTACTGCGGGAACCACTGGTCGCTGATTTTCTGATACGTACCGTCAGCTTTAATCGCCTTCAGCGCGCCGTTCAGTTTTGCCAGCAACGCTTTGTTATCCGGACGCACCGCAATGCCCAGACCCGTACCGAAGTACTGCGGATCGGTCACTTTTTCGGTTGCTGTACCGAGCTGCGGGTTGGTTTTCAGCCATTCGTTGACGACCGCGGTGTCACCAAATACGCCATCGATACGGCCGTTTTTCAGGTCGATAATCGCGTTCTGGTAGCTGTCATAGGCCACGGTCTTCACTTCAGGATGCTTGTCCTGGAGGTATTTCTGGTGCGTGGTGCCGTTTTCCATCCCGATGCGTTTGCCTTTCAGCTCATCAAAGGATTTATAAGCCCCTTTCTTCGCAATGACCACCGCCGAGTTGGCGTAGTACGGGTCGGTGAAGGCCACCTGCTTGCTACGCTCTGGCGTGATGTCCATACCGGAGATCACCGCGTCGTATTTTTTAAATTTCAGGGACGGGATCAGGCTGTCAAAGGCATGGTTGGTAAAGGTGCAGTCGGCCTGCATCTGTTTGCACAGCGCTTTCGCCAGATCGATATCAAAACCCACGATCTGGTTGCTGGCATCCAGCGATTCAAATGGTGGATACGTGGCAGAAACGCCGAAATTGATTTTATCGGCAGCCGTTGCGCCTGCGGCAAACGTTGCCAGTAATGCGGCCAGAACTAACTTTTTCATTGTAATACTCCCGTCTGTAGGTCTTATGAAAGTACAATGCCATTTAATGAATTTATATTCAATATAAATGATTAAATATTTATTGTGGAATAAAAAAAAAGCGGATAACCCATCAGGTTACCCGCTTTATCAATACCGTTTTATGCATTTACGTGATTAATTTCTGCGCTCAAATGCCAGCGCTTTACGCTCGATCAGGCGCATCATCAGCGTCAATAGTCCGTTAACCACCAGATACACCACGCCTGCCGCGCCAAACACCATCACATCGTAGGTGCGTCCATAGAGCAGTTGCCCGTGGCCCATCACTTCCATCAGGGTGATGGTGTAGGCCAGCGAGGTACTCTTGAACACCAGCACCACTTCGTTGGAGTAAGAGGAGAGGGCACGCTTAAAGGCGTACGGCAGCAAAATGGCCAGCGTATCTTTTTTGCTCATGCCGAGCGCGCCGCAGGACTGCCATTGTCCTTCAGGAATGGCGCGGATCGCTCCGTAGAACAGCTGAGTGGTGTAGGCGGCGCTGTTCAGTGAAAGGGCGATCAGGGCACACAGCCACGGCTCAGAGAGCAGATGCCAGATAACCGGATACTCCTGTAGCGACGGGAACTGGCCCGGGCCGTAGTAAATCAGGAAGATCTGCACCAGCAGCGGCGTACCGGTAAAGAGGGTGATATAGCCGCGCACAATCCACACCAGCACCGGCGTTTTCAGCGTCAGGATGATGGTAAAGATCAGTGCCAGGATCAGCGCCACGATGATGGACGCCACGGTCAACGTCAGGCTGGTGTGCAGCCCTTTCATCAGCTCGGGTAAATAGTCCAGCATCAGCCTGGTCTCCGTTCAAAGCGCGTCGCACGCAGGTCAATACGCTTAAGGATGTACTGACTCAGCAACGTGATCACCAGGTAGATAGCCGCCGCCACAATGTACCAGGTAAACGGCTCCTGGGTGCGGGTAGCGATGCTTTTGGTCTGCAGCATTAAATCGTTAACGCTTATCAGGCTCACCAGCGCGGTATCTTTCAGCAGCACCAGCCACTGGTTCCCTAAACCTGGCAGGGCATGACGCCACATCTGCGGCATCACCAGTCGGAAGAAGATCGCCGCTTTCGACATCCCCAGCGCCTGGCCAGATTCCCATTGTCCTTGCGGTACCGCTTTCAGCGCACCGCGCAGGGTTTGCGACGCGTACGCAGAATAGAGCAGGGAAAGGGCAATGACGCCACAGAGGAACGGGCTGACGTCGAAGTTTTCAATCTGCATCTGCACCGGGATCTGCACGACGCCAAGATTGAGGGTAAAGCCGTCCGACAGCGTCAGCAGCAGCTGTGAGGAACCGAAATAGATAAACAGGACCACCAGAATTTCCGGTAGCCCACGCAGCACGGTGACCAGCGCGGAGCCGGTCCAGGCGACAGGGAACCACTTTGCAGATTCCCATACCGCAAAGAACATCGCCAGCACCAGGCCGATAATCAGTGCGCAAACGGCAAGGCCGACGGTCATCCCGGCGGCGCTTGCTAAAGGAAGAATTTCATTCATCAGGAATTACTTCTGGAACCATTTTTTATAGATGGTTTCGTAGGTGCCGTCTTTCTTCACTTTTTCCAGCGCAGCGTTGAATTTCTGCTGCAGCTCAGTGTTGCCCTGACGAACGGCAATCCCCAGACCTGTGCCGAAGTAGTCCTTATCGGTCACTTTGTCGCCCACTGGCGCGAGTTTATCGTTGGCTTTCAGCCATTCGGTCACTACCGCGGTGTCACCAAACACGCCATCGATACGGCCGTTCTGCAGATCCAGCTTCGCGTTCTGGTAGCTGTCGTAAGGCACGGTGGTGATTTCCGGATGTTTATCCATGATGAATTTCTGGTGCGTGGTGCCGTTCTGTACGCCCACTTTTTTGCCTTTCAGCTGGTCAACAGAGGTAAATTTCCCTTTCTGACCAATAAACAGGGCGGAGTTGTCATAGTACGGCGTGGTGAACAGCACCTGCTTTTCACGCTCTGGGGTGATATCCATACCGGCCATCACGGCGTCGATACGGCGGAACTTCAGGCTTGGGATCAGGCTGTCAAACGCCTGGTTGCTGAAGGTACAGGTCGCGTCGATCTCTTTACACAGCGCGTTAGCCAGATCGACATCGAAGCCCACAATCTTGTTGTTGGCGTCGATAGATTCAAACGGAGGATAGGACGCTTCGGTGGCGAAACGGATGGTCTGGGCTGCGGTAGCGGAAAGGCTGACGCTAGCGAGCAGCGCGGCAATCAATACTTTTTTCATTATCATTTTCCCTGGCACTCTCAGTGAGATAAGTAGTTTTTGAAGGCATCGGTTTGCGGGTTGGTAAAGCAACTCGCATCACCTTGCTCAACGATATACCCGTTTTCCATGTAGACCACACGGCTGGCGGTTTTACGCGCCACTTCCACTTCATGGGTGACGATGACCTGAGTAATGTTGGTTTCCGCCAGCTCACGAATGATGCTCACGATCTGGGCGGTGATTTCCGGGTCCAGCGCGGCGGTCGGCTCATCAAACAGCAGTACCGCTGGCTCCATCATCAGCGCACGGGCAATCGCCACACGCTGTTGCTGACCCCCGGAGAGGTGCAGCGGATAACGATCGCTGTAGGGCTTAAGGCGCAGACGCTCCAGCAGCTTTTCAGCACGCACCATCGCCTGATCCTTGCTCAAACCGAGAACGCGGCAGGGCGCTTCAATCAGGTTTTGCAGGACGGTCAGATGCGGCCAGAGGTTGTATTGCTGGAAGACCATGCCAACGTTTTGACGCAGTTCACGAATCGCTTTATCGGACGGCGTTTTCGCAAAATCAAAGTGGTTACCGGCGATAGCCAGCGTTCCTGAACGGGGCATTTCAAGCAGATTAAGGACACGCAAAAGAGAACTTTTACCCGCGCCACTTGGGCCAAGCAAAACCAGCGTTTCGCCTTCCGGGCACTCCAGCGTGATGTCGAACAGCGCCTGGTGTGCGCCGTAGAAGCAGTTAATGCCGTTTAGTTTAATACTCATCGGGGCAGTCTTTACTCATCCAGGCAATCTATAGCAATTGAGGCCGCAGATAGTACCGTTGACAGAATAGTTATGCAATATTTCTGCGTTAAAAGTTAAATATAACCCGTAATACCCCTTAAACATAGCACAAAATAGCGAAGCCCAAGGTCGGCGAGTATAAATGTCGGCATTCCGCATGAAATGCCGCACATTTTTCGGGGTTTACAATTCTGAAACAGTGGGTTTAGCGATTCTCAATCGACTGGCGCAGCGTGCCTGCCGGGGCATGAACGCTCCCGCCGATATAGCGTACGTCATCCACCGCCCAGCACTGGCCTTCGCGGATCATCAGCACTTCATCCTGCCAGGTTTGGGTGCCCTGGGTCAGCTTCACGCGCAGGGGGATGTTACGCGCATCGGTGTTCGGGATGGTCGAGGCGCTGGCCACTTCGGCGCTGTCCGGCAACGTCGTGCGGCTGGAGAACGGATCGGATTTCAGCAGCGCGTTGTGCTGCGGATCGCGCGTGGCATCGTTCAGCAGTTTTGCCAGCCCATCGCTCAGATACGGACGCAGGCCGGTGAGATCGTTGCTGCGGTGTTGAATGCGATAATCATAGAATTGTTGCGCCACGGTATCCGGGCCACCCTCTATACAGGGGCCGCTGCGGGTACCGATATCCTTAAAGGCTGGCGTGACCGTGGTGGTACACGCGCTGAGCACCAGCGCGCAGGGCACCAAAAGCGTTAAAGCAGAGTAGCGCATGTTGATTTCCTTATTTATTAACTATCCTTTCAATCATAGCGTAACGAACCGATAATGCTGGTGAAGTTATGGGCTAAGGCATTGAACGCTAAAGAAGGAGAGAAACCATGCAGTTTTCAACAACGCCAACCCTGGAAGGGCAGCCGATCACCGAGTATTGCGGTGTGGTCACGGGCGAAGCCATTCTGGGGGCCAACATTTTTCGCGATTTCTTTGCCGGTATCCGCGATATCGTCGGCGGTCGCTCTGGCGCTTATGAAAAAGAGCTGCGTAAAGCCCGGGAAATCGCCTTTAAGGAGCTGGGCGAACAGGCCAAAGCACTGGGGGCGGATGCTGTTGTGGGGATTGATATCGACTACGAAACCGTCGGTAAAGAAGCGAGCATGCTGATGGTGAGCGTAAGCGGTACGGCGGTGAAAACCCGTCGATGAAACGCGCGTTTTCAACACTCCTGCTGGCGCTGTTGCTGGCAGGGTGCGCCACGGAAAAAGGCATTGTGGATAAAGGCGCCTATGAACTGGATACCCGCCACCAGGCGCAGGCGGCCTATCCGCGCATCAAGGTGTTGGTTATCCACTATACGGCGGATGACTTTGACAGCTCGCTGGCCACGCTGACGGACAAGAACGTCAGCTCCCACTATTTGATCCCGGCGAAGCCGCCCGCACCGGACGGTAAACCGCGCATCTGGCAGCTGGTTCCCGAGAACGAACTGGCCTGGCATGCGGGCATCAGCTTCTGGCGCGGCACCAACCGTATTAATGATACGTCGGTTGGCATTGAGCTTGAGAATCGCGGCTGGCAAAAAACGGCCGGGGTAAAACACTTTTCGCCGTTCGAACCTGCGCAAATTGCGGCCCTGGTACCGCTCGCAAAGGACATTATCGCCCGCTATCACATTAAACCCGAGAACGTGGTGGCCCATGCGGATATCGCGCCTCAGCGCAAGGACGATCCCGGTCCGCTGTTCCCGTGGCGCGAGCTTGCAGAGCAGGGGATTGGCGCCTGGCCCGACGCGTCCCGGGTGGCGTTCTATATGAACGGGCGGCCACGGTATCAGGCCGTGGAGACCGCAGCGTTACTTGATTTGCTCGCGCGTTACGGTTACGAGGTCCCCGACAACAGCACCCCCGCTCAGCAGAAGCGCATCATTATGGTCTTCCAGATGCACTTCAGGCCGCAGCTGTGGAACGGCGTGGCAGATGTGGAAACGCTGGCCATTGCCGAAGCACTTTTAGAGAAATACGGGCAGGGGTAATCCTTCGGGATTAACCCGAATGCCTCGTTTTTGTGAGATTGATCATAAGATTAATCTTAAGTACATTCTCAATTCATTTTAAGTAAATTGATTTAAAATCGCCCTCATCTAAGATTGATTCATCGATTCACAGCATGAATCAAATTAAAGAAACAGTCCTCTTTTGGTTTTTTTAATTTCAAAAAGAATACCAACACATTTTACGGCAACGTAACGCCTTGTCGGATAATTTTCTTATTTAAACATCTTAATTGGGTATAATAATGTTAAGCATTTTTGGTAAAAAAACACGTCCCCATCATGAAATGGAAGCCATTATTTCTGCAACGGCCGGGTATGAAGAAAAAACGTTAAGAAAATGGCAAAAAATATCAACCTGCAACTCCGATAATATTCACATTATCGTCAGCGGAGAAGTCGAGTTCCGCCGCAGTTCTGATGACTTATGTATGTTTACGTTACAGGGACAATGTATCTTTGGTCTCTCCGCTATTTTCTACAACTCTACGCATATGCAGGGCGTGGTACGCAGTAATACCGTGGTTCGTACCATACATAAGGACGAATTCCAGCAGTTAATGACTCAGCACGGGCTGTGGCCTGAACTGACTAAAGTGCTGGCCTGGTATATCTGTTTGCTCAGCAAGCGTGATGATGTTTTGGTTGCCCGCAGCGCGTACTCCGTCGTCCGTGAATTCCTGATAGAAATTAACGAACTGATTGTTGACCACCAGCGAGATATTAATATTTATGATTATATTCAGGAATATACCAACCTGGCACGCAGCACTATTATTAAAATTCTCTCAGACCTGAAAAAAGGTCAATATATTGTGGTCGAAAAAGGGCGACTGATTAGCCTGACCACCCTGCCGGAAAAATATTAATCCCCTCCCGCGTCTCCTTTTATTATCGAAGGAGACGCATTTTGCGTTTCGTCAACCGGTGGTGCGGGCATTTTTCCCTTCGCCATATCATCCTGCTGCTGTTTTAGCGCCTGCATAAATAACGTTTTTAATGAATTGTCTTCATCCGGCTGCGTTGCCTGCGCGTGTTTCATCGCCTGTTCGTGCGCTTCGGTGCCGGGTAAGGTATCACGCGAGGTATCATGCGTGACGGGGCTGTCCGGCAATGCGCCATCAGGTGCCTGCTGCCACTCATTTTCGTCGCTATTAATGGGCATATTGTCCATCGGCGGTAAATCTTCCTGCACTTTTACCGACTGCGGCTTCGGCTGCGGGTGCGGGAACGGTTTGGTGACATACACATAATGCATATCAGAAAGGGTGGTGTCTGGCTTCGCGACGCTCACCTTTTTTATCACCGGCGCCGGGTGGCGCAGGTTCCAGTACACGTGCGCATAGAGGCCTGCGACGATCAGCGCGCACAGCCCCAGACACCAGAGCGTCACCACGCTGATAATTTTACTGAATGACGGCAAACGCCATGAGAACCAGACCGGTTCCCCGGTGGTATAGCTGCGCTGGGCAGCGAGGCAGATGGTAGACATTATGCGTGCTTCTCTTGCGTAGTCGGGTTAGCCTGGGTTGTCTGGATCAACACGCTCGGCGTGGTATGGGTTTCGCGCATCAGCTGCATCAGGGTGTCTTCACCCGGAATACCGTCGACGCGGAGGTGCATTTTTTCCTGGAATTCGCGGGTGCGCTTCATCAGCTCCGCCGTCCAGTTTTTATCGTGCGTTTCGCTTTCGCCCAGCGCCACGCTCAGCTGCTGATCCAGCCACTCAAGATCTTTACTGTCGCTGGCGGCGGTGATTTCGTCTTTGCCTGACGGGGTCAGGCGGTGCAGAAGGGTGTAATTGCCCGTTGCGTGCTGGTTATACCACGTGCGGCTCACCTGCCAGGTGCGGTTGTTCATCAGCAGATCGAGGGAATTTTTCCCGGCACGCGCCACGACGGCGTAATTAATGTGATCGCCTGTTTTAATCTCGCTCACCCACGGGTAACCGTCATTCGCCAGCGTGTCCAGGGAGGCATTACCCTGTTTGCACATCAGGTTCACTTTTGCGGCATTCTGGCACAGGGCATCGTCGGCAGAGGCGTCATAGCCCCACATGGCGTAAAGCTGGTGCATGGCATCGGGCTGATTCACCACCTCCTGTTCGATAACCGGCAGTACCGGCGCGTCTGGCGTTTTTACCTGCTGTTTCCAGCTGGTCGGTACCGGCAGCGCCACCGGCAGTTTTGCCGTAATGGACGAGGTCATCATCCAGCCGCAGGCGGTGAACAGGACGGACGCGAACAACCCGACGGAGGCCAGCGTTTTACCACGCTTAGGCGCTGGCAGCGCTTCACCGGTGGCGAGACGCAAATGACGCGGTCCAACGTTTGGCGCCCGTTCGGTCCAGGCGGCCAGCATGGAAAGATGAGCCAGTTCGTTCAGCTTGCTGATGTTGCCTTTGGTCAGGGCGTGGATTTTTTTCACGCGAGCGGGCGTCAGCGGAGAGACATCCGCGCCGTGCTCGTGGCACTGGGCGTCAACGTAGCTCAGGAACTCGCGGCAGGTCAGGTTGCGCAGGGTGTGGCAGGTCAGCACATATTCCTGCAGGGCAGAGGCTTTCAGCATCACTTCCTGGTCGGCCGTACCCATCAGCACAATCGACAGGCGAACATCCAGCTCCTGCGCACGGGTAAGCAGTATGCCCAGCACGTCATAGCCGCTGGCCTTCATCGCCTGCGCCTGGGAAATGACCAGCACCTTGTGGGTCGACTTCGCATCGCGCCACTGGCGAATAATGGCGTCAACCGCCTGGAGCTTGTTCTTCTCTTTCGCTACCGGGTTGAGTTTGAACAGCAGGCTACTGGCGCTCAGCTTTGGAAAGGCATTAATGCCGAGCACCGATTTGCTGTTGGCTTTGAGGGCATCGCTGAACTGCCCCAGCAGTTCGCTGTCGTGGTAAAAGAGCCCGGTGATCCCTGCCTGCTGGCTTTTCTCTTTCAGAAGATTAAACACATCCTGATGATAAGGCACCAGAAAATCGCCCGACTTGCGGGTGATATTTCTGAACGGCGGGGTACTGAATTTAAAATGGCTCTGATACATAACGACTTACCGTCTCTTCTCTTTAATAGCAATGGGCGAAAAGTACGGTAAGCCCCTGTCATGGTCAATTTAACACCAGAGTAAAAATAACCTGTCAGGCCGCATCTAACATTCCCTTTTTTTCCGGTCAATCATTTTCTTCATTAAAGTTAATAGCGAAGCCGGTGGTTTGCACTGGTCACGGTTATTACTATTTGCTCACTAAGTTATGCAGCATACCGCTGCGAATTCCTGCTTTGCTAAAAGGCCCGATAATAATGAGGAACGCATTCCTTTCCAGGCTAATGACGCCCTGCATAATGCTAGTCATGCTAATTTTTTGCAGCCAGCAGGGTTATGTCGTTTTTAAAGATTATAAAAAGGTTACGAATAAGTTAGCGAATGCTGATAAAGCGCCGCTAAAACCGCGTAACAGTGACAAAACGTTCGGTCTTTTTACGGCTGCGGTCCGTCAGGCCGACGTTCCGGCGGCGGTAAAAGCGCCGCTGTCTGCAGAAATTGAAGGCATCATCCGCAGCGATGAGTCGTGGCTGTCGTTCGCCGTGATTAAGACCCCCGCCGGGCAGCAGAGCTACCGGGAAGGGGAGCCGCTGGTGGGGTTCGACGATGCGTATGTGGATGAAATTAATAAAGATAACGTGGTTGTTCAGTATGAAGGCACGAAGCAAACGCTCGCCCTCAAACAGCCGCCTTATTTTAAGGGCGATGCAGGCAATAGCCCGGTGACGAAATCGAAAAAAGATGCCGGCGCGGACAGTCTGCATCTCGATGATTATCTGGTGTTAAAGCCGTTAATCGATAAAGGCCAACTGGAAGGCTTTAACATTAATCCACGCAATGCGTCGCCTTTTTACAGTGAAACAGGACTGAAACAGGGTGATGTGGTGGTGAAAGTGAATGACGTCGATATGACGAAAGAAGCGCAGGCGAAAAATATTATCGCCAACTGGTCGAAAATGAAAGAAGCGGAGGTCGTCGTCAGACGGCACGCTCACCTTGAAAATATTCGGGTTAATGTTCTAAACAATTAACAAGTGTAAATCATGAAGAAATTTCCATGGGCGTGCGTGGCGCTGACCGCATTGTCGTTATATTCCGGTTCGCTGTTTGCAGCCAACTTTAGCGCCAGTTTTAAAAATACCGATATTCGCGAATTTATCGATACGGTAAGTCGCAATCTGAATAAAACGATTCTCGTCGATCCGTCCGTTCAGGGCACGGTGTCGGTGAGAACCTATAACGTGCTGTCGGAAGAGGAATATTATCAGTTCTTCCTGAGCGTGCTGGATCTCTACGGTCTGTCGGTGATCCCAATGGATAACGGCATGATTAAAGTGGTGCGTTCCAGCGTGGCGCGTACCGCCGGGGTGCCGGTGGCCGACAGCAAAAACCCGGGCAAAGGGGATGAGATCATCACCCGCGTAGTGCGCATGGAGAACGTGCCGGTACGCGAGCTGGCCCCGCTGCTGCGCCAGCTGAACGATGCCTCGGGGATCGGCAACGTGGTCCATTTTGAACCCTCTAACGTGCTGCTGTTAACCGGGAAAGCCTCGGTGGTGAACCGCCTGGTGGATCTGGTTGAGCGCGTGGACCGTTCCGGTATGCAGCGTCGTGAAATCGTACCGTTGCGCTATGCCTCGGCGAAAGAGCTCTCCGATATGTTGAACAACCTCAACAATGAAGAGCAGAAAGGGCAGAACGCCCCACAGCTGGCGACCAAAGTGGTGGCCGATGATGAAACCAACAGCCTGGTGATCAGCGGTACCGAAGATGCCCGCGCGCGTACCCGCTCGCTGATTGGCCAGCTCGACCGCGAACAGAACAACGAGGGCAATACCCGCGTCTTCTACCTGAAATACGCCAACGCCTCGAAAGTGGTGCCGGTGCTGACCGGTATCGGTGAGCAGCTGAAAGACAAAGCCGGTACCGCGAAAAGCAAAACCGCCACAACCAATAGCGAGCTGAATATCACCGCCGATGAGTCCACCAACTCGCTGGTGATCACCGCTCAGCCAAACGTCATGAACTCGCTGGAGAAGGTGATCGACAAGCTGGATATTCGTCGTCCGCAGGTGCTGGTGGAAGCCATCATTGCGGAAGTGCAGGACGGTAACGGCATGGATCTCGGCGTGCAGTGGACCGGCAAACACGGCGGCGTGCAGTTCGGTTCAACCGGTCTGCCCATTAGCCAGGTCAAAAACGGCACGATCAAAGGGGCCTCCTTTACTGGCCTGGCGACCGGTTTCTTCAACGGTGACTATGGCGCACTGCTGACCGCGCTCTCCACCAGCGGCAAGAACGATATTCTCTCCACGCCAAGCGTGGTGACGCTGGATAACAAAGAAGCGTCGTTCAACGTGGGTCAGGATGTGCCGGTGCTGTCGGGTTCTCAGACCACCAGCGGCGACAACGTCTTTAACTCGGTTGAGCGTAAAACCGTCGGTACCAAGCTGAAGATTGTTCCGCAAATCAACGACGGGGACATGATCCACCTGAAGATCGAGCAGGAGGTCTCCAGCGTTGACGCCAGCGCCACCGAAGACGCCAGCCTCGGCCCAACCTTCAACACCCGTACCATCAACAACGAAGTGATGGTCCACAGTGGCCAGACGGTGGTGCTGGGCGGTCTGATGGAAAACGTCAGCAAACAGAACGTGTCAAAAGTGCCGCTACTCGGCGATCTGCCGCTGGTGGGGCAGCTGTTCCGCTATACCTCGGAGGATACGTCGAAGCGCAACCTGATGGTCTTTATCCATACCACCGTCCTGCGTGATGACGACAACTACAGCGCGGCGACGAAGGAGAAATACGACCAGATCCGCGCCCGCCAGCGGCAGCGTCTGGAGGAGAAAAAGCTCGGCATCGTTGAGAACACCGATAACGCCGTCCTGCCTGCCTATCCAAAGCAGGATCACTCCATGCCGGTCGGCGTGAGCGCACCTGCTACCACGCGCAACCCCTTCAAAGAGTAAGGGGAGGTGACGCGTGGATGAACTGACGAAACAGCTTTGCACCAGCGGCTTTGCGAAGGAGAACGGCATCCTTTTCTGGAACGACACGGTCTATATCCGTGATGACGTCCCCGCGTTTGCGCTACTGGAGATGCGCCGGGTACTGGGGCGCGCCTTTGTGCCCCAGACGCTGAGCGCGGAGGCGTTTGATGAAATGCTGGCCAAAATCTGGCAGCAGAACAGCGGCGTTTCGCAGCAGCTGGTGGACGATATGGATGCGGATATCGATCTGATGGCGTTAACCGAGGAGATCCCGGACAACGAAGATCTGCTGGATAACGACGAAAACTCGCCGGTGATCCGCCTGATCAACGCCATTCTCGGCGAAGCGGTGAAAGACGGCGCATCGGATATCCATATCGAAACCTTTGAGCGCACGCTGAGCATCCGTTTTCGCGTTGACGGCGTGCTGCGCCCGGTGCTCCAGCCCGCACGTAAACTGGCCCCGCTGCTGGTCTCGCGTATTAAGGTCATGTCGAAACTCGACATCGCCGAAAAACGTCTGCCGCAGGATGGCCGTATCTCCCTGCGCATTGGCCGCAAGGCGATTGACGTGCGTGTCTCGACCATTCCGTCGCAGTACGGCGAGCGCGTGGTCATGCGTCTGCTCGATAAGAGCAACCTGAAACCGGATATCAACAAGCTCGGACTCATTGATGAAGAGCTGGAAAAACTGAAAGGGCTGATTAACCGCCCGCACGGCATCATCCTGGTCACCGGGCCGACAGGCTCCGGTAAAAGTACCACCCTGTATGCCATTCTGTCGGCCCTGAACGGACATGAACGCAACATTCTGACCGTCGAAGATCCGATTGAGTACGAGCTGGAAGGGGTGGGGCAGACGCAGGTCAACCCGCGCGTGGACATGACCTTTGCCCGCGGCCTGCGCGCCATTTTGCGTCAGGATCCGGACGTGGTGATGATCGGGGAAATTCGTGACGGTGAAACCGCGCAAATCGCGGTGCAGGCGTCGCTCACCGGTCACCTGGTCATGTCTACGCTGCACACCAACAGTGCGGCGGGGGCCATCACCCGTCTGCGGGATATGGGGCTGGAGTCCTTTTTAATTGGTTCGTCGCTACTCGGCGTCATTGCCCAGCGTCTGGTGCGTCGGCTGTGTCCGCACTGCCGTACCACCAGTCCGCTGGATGACAATGAAAAAGCGCTGTTTAGCTTTATGGATAAGCCACCAAAGGCCATCTATCGCGCCGTTGGTTGCGACCAGTGCCGCCAGAGCGGGTATCAGGGACGCGCGGGCATTCACGAGTTTCTGGTGGTCGACAGCGCCATGCGTCGCGCCATTCATGAAGACAAAGATGAGATGTCCATTGAGACCGAGCTGTTCAAACAGGCCTACAGCCTGCGCGAAAACGGGCTGATGAAGGTCATCAGCGGTATCACGTCCCTTGAAGAGGTGATGCGCGTGACCGCCGAGCGTGGAGGCGATGAATAATGGCTTTCTACGCGTGGACCGCGACCGATGCCGCCGGGAAAACCCAGCGCGGCACGCTGCAGGCGGAAGGACCTAAGCAGGTGCGCCAGTCGCTGCGTGAGCAGAAGCTGATGCCGCTCACCATCACCGAAACCCGTGAAAATGCGGCCAGCGCTAAAGCCAAAACCGGCGCCAGACTCTCTGTGCCGGTGCTGTCGATGTTCACCCGTCAGCTGTCAACGCTGGTTAACGCGTCGCTGCCGCTGGAAAGCGCCCTGAAGGCCATTTCAAAGCAGACGGAAGACAAAAAGCTGGCGGCTATGGTGACGGAGATCCGCGAGAAAGTGGTGGAAGGTCATACGCTGTTTGATGCCTTCAGCCAGTTCCCGCGCACCTTTGACAAGCTGTACTGCACGCTGGTGATGGCCGGGGAAAAAACCGGCCACCTCGGCGATGTGCTGGAGAAGCTGGCAGAGTACAACGAGCAGCGCCAGAAGATGAAAAGCAAGCTGACGCAGGCGATGGTCTACCCGATCACCCTGACGGTGGTTGCCGTGGCGGTGATCAGCATCCTGCTGGTGGCGGTGGTACCGCAGGTCATCGAGCAGTTCGTGCACATGAAACAGCAACTGCCGATCACCACCCGCACGCTGATTGCGGTGAGCGATTTTCTGCAGGCGTACGGGATCTACATTGCCGGGGGGCTGTTCGGCGCAATCGTGGGCTTTAAGACGTGGGTGAAGAAAACCACAAACCGCTTTCGCTGGCACAGCTGGCTGGTGAATGGCTCGCCGATCAAAAAGCTGGTTTGCGCCATCAACAGCGCCCGCTATATCCGCACGCTCAGCATTCTGCAGGCCAGTAGCGTCCCGCTGCTGGAGGGGATGTATATCGCGATGGACGGGATCGAAAACCTCTATGCCCGGCAGGTGCTGGAGCAGGCGGCGGATACCGTACGTCAGGGCGCTTCTCTGTATAACGCGCTGGACCAGGCGAAGCTCTTTCCGCCGACCATGCTGTACATGATTGCCTCCGGCGAAGAGAGCGGGGAATTAGGTTCATTAATGGATCGCGCCGCGGAAAACCAGGAATCGGCATTACAGCATCGAATTACGTTAACGCTGTCGGTATTTGAACCGGCACTGGTGGTGACAATGGCGACAGTGGTTTTATTTATCGTGCTGTCAATATTACAACCGCTTCTTCAGCTCAATAATATGGTGGGTTAAATATGTCTTTAAAACGAAATAGCCTGAAAGGTCAGGCCGGCTTTACCTTGCTCGAATTAATGGTGGTGATCGTTATTCTCGGTGTGCTTGCCAGTATGGTGGTACCAAATTTAATGGGGAATAAAGAAAAAGCCGATGCCCAGAAAGCAACCAGCGATATTGTGGCGCTGGAAGGTTCGCTGGATATGTACAAGCTGGATAACCACCGTTACCCCACGACGGAGCAGGGGTTGCAGGCGCTGGTCACCAAACCTGATATCGCGCCTATCCCGAAAAACTACCGTGATGATGGCTATATTCGCCGCCTGCCGGAAGATCCGTGGGGCAATGATTATATTCTGGTCAGCCCGGGTGAACATGGCGCAGTGGATGTTTTCTCTGCGGGCCCGGATGCCGAAGCGAATACCGCGGATGATATTACCAACTGGTCTTTAGATAAAAAAGAGAAGTAATGAATAAGCAACGTGGGTTTACCTTACTGGAAATTATTCTGGCGCTGGTGATATTCGCCTCCTGCGCCATGATGGTGGTGTCGACAATCCCCTCGCGCAGCGGCGCGGATATTTTCGGTCAGCAGTTAAAAGCCCTCGTTGAATATGGTTCAGACCGTGCGGTAATGGACGGAAATATCGTTGGGCTGGTGATCACCACCTCAGAATATCAGCTGGTGACCTGGGCCGAAAAAGAGGGCGAACGACACTGGGAACCCTTAACCGCCGGGCGCATTGTCACCCACGGCCAGTTCCCGGAAGAGATGCACGTGTCGCTGTCACCGCAGCGCATTGCTGCCACAACCGACGCCACGCCGCAGATTGTCTTTTTGCCGGACGGGGAGATAAGCCGCTTCACGCTGTCCCTGCAGAGTTTCGATAAAAAACAGCGTTTTCGCGTGGTGTCGCAGGGGGCATCACCGGTTTCGGTAGAGAACGATGACTAAACGCAAAGAACAGGGGATGACCCTGCTGGAAGTGATGGTCGCTCTGGTCATCTTCTCCACCGCCGCGCTGGCGCTGATGAACTCCGTCTCGCTGAACGTGCGCTTTACCCATGGCCTGGCCGATTCGCTGCAGGCGAGCTGGGTGGCGGAAAACCAGCTGGCGGAAGCAAAGCTGAGCAACACGCCGTTCCCGGATGCCCTGCAGACAGGGACAGAAATCATGGGGGGGCGAAGCTGGATCTGGCGCAAGCAGCGGGTGAAAACCGCCGAAAATCGCTTTGCCGATGAAGTGCAGGTGTACGCCGAGGATGATGAAGACAAACCGGTGTTGAGCCTGCAGATACCGGAACCCGGAGAGGTGAAATGAGTAAGCACATTCAGCGTCAGCAGGGCTTTACGCTGCTGGAGATCATGATTGCGCTGACCATCTTCGCGGTTATCAGCACGCTTGCCTGGCAAATTCTGGACGGGGCGATGCGCACCTCGAACGCCACCGACGTGGCGGCGACTCAACTCAACCAGCTTCAGCGCGCCTATAACCTGCTGGAGCGGGATTTCTTTCAGCTTCAGGCACGCGCGCCACGCAACGAGCCTGACGTATTTGTCCAGCACGACGATGCGCTGGAGCTGACCACGCTGAACGGCGTGAGCGGTCAGGTCCAGCTGGAGCGCGTGCGCTGGCGGCTTGAGGACAAAAAACTGTGGCGAGATATCTGGCCGGCTATCGACAGCCCTGCCGATGTGAAGCCAGAAGAGGTGCCGATCCTCAGCGATGTCAAAGAGATGACGTGGCGCTTCTGGAAAGAGGGCTGGCAGAACAAATGGACCGACACGGCGCATCAGCCGGACGGCGTAGAACTTCTGCTGACCATGGAGAATGGCGATACCTGGCGCTGGGTATTTACCACGCCGGGTGATATGCCGGTCGCCCCGGCGGCACCAACAGAACAAACGCCTGCGCCATCGGGGGATGCGGCCACGCCAGCGCAGCCGCAACCGCAGCCGGTGCCCGCTCCGTCAGGAGAGAACAAATGAGCGGAAAATCGGTTCGAAAACAGCGCGGTGTCGCGCTGCTGGTGGTGCTAATTTTGCTGGTCATGATGTCGGCGCTGGCGGCCAAAATCAGCCAGCAGTTCTGCCGCAATCTGCAGAAAACCCGTTATCAGGTAAGCCAGCAGCAGCTGCGCTGGGCCATTCAGAGCCAGCAAAAAACCATTGAAGGTCTGCTTCAGACCTACGCCAGCGGTGACAGCCAGGGGCTGTCGCCCAAAGGGGAGTGGACAGAGCCGGTGGAGACAGAGGGTGAACACTACACCGTGGTGAGCCAGATTGAGGATGCCCAGACCTGCTTTAACGTCAATAACCTGCTGGCGGCCGATCCGACCCCCGCGGTACAGACCGCAGGGGCGCTGCCGGAAAAACCGGTCAAAGCGCGCATCGTTGAGCAGCTTCTGACCGACAGCGGCATTTCCGCCGGTGACGCAGAAGAGATTTACCAGCAACTAATGGACTATCTCGACGGTGATACCACAACGGCAAAAGAGGGGCTGGAGACAGATGCCTGGGCCGGCGTTGAGCCCGCGCGGCTGCCTGCGAATCAGATGATGCGCACCCCCGGCGAGCTAAAGCTGCTGCCCGCGTTTCCGGTGGCGGCCTACGGCAAGGTCAGTAAAGTGCTGTGCGCCTTACCCGACACCGCCAGCAAGGTGGATGTCAACACCCTGACCGAAGAACAGGCACCGCTATTGGCAGCCCTGTTTATCGGCTCCCCGTGTGGCGATATCGCGCAGCGGGTCTTTGCGCTTGGCGCCCTGGCGGGTGTGGGGACCATGGAGG
>NZ_JALW01000048.1:0-32575 GCF_000710795.1 Enterobacter sp. T1-1
TTTTTTTTTTTTTTAATGATACGGCGACCACCGAGATCTACACTCTTTCCCTACACGACGCTCTTCCGATCTATCCGGCCCCCGCAACCAATACTTCTAAAAACAATAAACACCCTTAAGGGTGTTTTTTTGTATCTGTCGTTTGTGAATTTGCCGGGGGTTAACCCGGCGTTCAGCATTATCCACGTCGTGCCAGCGTCGCCCCGTCAGAGAAATACGCCCGGATCCCTGCCAGAATCGACTCAGCCACTTCCTGCTGGAATTTGGCCGTCTTGAGCTTACGCTCCTCTTCCACGTTACTGATAAACGCCGTTTCAACCAGGATAGACGGAATATCCGGTGCCTTCAGCACCGCAAACCCGGCCTGCTCGACGCTGTTTTTGTGCAGCTTATTGACCCGCCCCAGCTTGCCCAGTACCGCTTTACCAAACTTCAGGCTGTCGGTAATGGTCAGCGATTGCACCATGTCGAACATGGTGTGATCGACGTAGCGGTCGCCGCTTTTGCTCACACCACCGATGAGATCCGAGGCGTTCTGCGTGTCCGCGAGGTAACGCGCCGCGGTACTGGTTGCCCCTTTGGTTGAGAGCGCAAATACTGACGATCCACTCGGCTGACGGCTGGTAAAAGCATCAGCATGGATAGAGACGAAGAGATCCGCCCGCTGCTTCTGGGCTTTTGCCACGCGGACTTTCAACGGAATAAAGACGTCTTCATTACGCGTCATGTAGGCGCGCATGTTGCCCTCTCTATCGATTAACGCCTTCAGACGGCGGGCAATCTGCAACACCACATCTTTTTCCCGCGTCCGGTATTTGCCTACCGCACCCGAGTCTTCTCCGCCGTGGCCAGGATCGAGCATGATCACAATCGGGCGATCGCGCCCTGCTTTTCCGGGCTGCGGACCACTTTGCGCAGGCGGAACCTGTTTCTCCAGATTGCCCTGGTTGTAGTCTTCCAGTAACGCCAGGAGCGGATCCTGAATGTCCGTTGCATTCGCCGGATAGAGATCCATCACCAGACGCTCTTTGAACGATGCCACAGGCGCAAGGGCGAACAGCTGCGGTTTCACGTTCTGCTTGAGTTCAAACACCATGCGCACGGTTTGCGGATCAAACTGCCCAACGCGCGCCGATTTGATAAACGGATCGTCACCGCGGATCTGCGCCGCCATCCCCTTAAGTACGGAGTTCAGGTTAACGCCTTCGAGATCCACCACCACACGCTCAGGGTTGCTCAGGGCAAATTGCTTATATTTCAGCACCCGATTGGATTCCACCGTCACGCGCGTATAGGTTGACGACGGCCAGACGCGCACCGCCACCACCTGACTTGTGGCGGCAAGACCCACCTGGCTGACGCTGAGCAGCCACATCGCCCCTGCCCCTTTTAACAAACGGCGGCGGCTTATTGCTGAATTGGATCCCGACATGCTTCTCCCGAGCAAGAAATCTGATTGACAGACAAAACATCAAAATTGACCGAAAACTTTAACGAATGACGCATAAACTGTCATCTATAAAAGGGTAAACAATCATACGTTAACGCACGGATTACTTATTATTTTCTGTGGGTCGCAGAAAATTTAGGCTTGCACATGCGGCCACAATCGAATAAAAATACAGAAATTACGAATAAACATTCATTAAGGGTTGTGCCATGGTGAAGGAACGTAGAACCGAACTGGTCCAGGGATTCCGCCATTCTGTTCCCTATATCAACGCCCATCGGGGAAAAACGTTTGTCATCATGCTCGGCGGCGAAGCCATTGAGCATGAAAACTTTTCCAGCATCGTCAATGACATTGGCCTGCTGCACAGCCTCGGCATCCGCCTGGTGGTGGTGTATGGTGCGCGTCCGCAGATCGACGCGAACCTGGCCGCACACCATCACGAGCCGATTTATCACAAGCATACCCGCGTTACGGATGCCAAAACCCTTGAGCTGGTGAAACAGGCAGCGGGTCTGCTGCAGCTTGATATCACCGCGCGTCTGTCCATGAGCCTGAACAACACGCCGCTTCAGGGGGCGCATATCAACGTCGTCAGCGGTAACTTCATCATCGCTCAGCCTCTTGGCGTGGACGACGGGGTGGACTATTGCCACAGCGGACGCATTCGTCGTATTGATGAGGAAGCCATTCATCGTCAACTGGACAGCGGTGCCATTGTGCTGATGGGGCCGGTGGCCGTTTCCGTAACCGGCGAGAGCTTTAACCTCACTTCAGAAGAGATTGCCACCCAGCTGGCAATCAAACTGAAGGCGGAGAAAATGATTGGGTTTTGCTCCTCTCAGGGCGTCGTGAACGAAGAAGGGGTGATCGTGCCAGAGCTCTTCCCGAATGAGGCCCAGGCCCGCGTGGAAGCGCTGGAAGCCGAGGGAGATTACTACTCTGGTACCGTCCGGTTCCTGCGCGGTGCTGTGAAAGCCTGCCGCAGCGGCGTGCGTCGCAGCCACCTGATCAGCTATCAGGAAGACGGTGCCCTTCTGCAGGAGCTGTTCTCCCGCGACGGTATCGGCACCCAGATTGTAATGGAGAGCGCGGAGCAGATCCGCCGCGCCACCATTAACGATATCGGTGGCATTCTGGAGTTAATTCGCCCGCTGGAGCAGCAAGGGATCCTGGTACGCCGTTCCCGCGAACAGCTGGAAATGGAGATCGACAAATTTACGATTATCCAGCGCGATAATCTGACCATCGCCTGCGCCGCGCTCTATCCGTTCCCGGAGGAGAAGATCGGCGAAATGGCCTGCGTTGCCGTCCATCCAGACTACCGCAGCTCTTCACGCGGCGAGATGCTGCTTGAGCGCGTGGCGGCTCAGGCGCGCCAGATGGGCCTGAGCAAGCTGTTCGTTTTGACCACGCGCAGTATTCACTGGTTCCAGGAGCGCGGATTTACGCCTGTGGATATTGATTTGCTGCCTGAAAGTAAAAAAGAGATGTACAACTATCAACGCCGCTCAAAGGTGCTAATGGCCGACCTGGGATAACAGATCCTTCGCCGGGTGGCGTTGCGCCGACCCGGCCTCTCTTTCTCACCTCGTTCAGAGGGACTCAAATATCGCGCTCAGGCCGCTTCGCCGTTCTGTACGGGTGGCAATCGCCTGCACCAGCACGCGCTCGTCGGTATAGAGCGACAAGCGCTGACGCGCGCGGGTGATGGCGGTGTAGATGAGCTCGCGGGTAATCACGGGTGAAAGCTGAGTGGGCAGGATCAACGCCGCATGGTTGAACTCCGAGCCCTGGGACTTGTGTACCGTCATCGCCCATGCTGTTTCATGTTCAGGCAAGCGACTGGGCTGCACAGACTTCACGCTTCCGTCCGGCATCAGGAACCAGACGCGTAGACCCTGTCCACGGTCAAGCGCAATGCCAATATCGCCGTTAAACAACCCCAGCGCGCTATCGTTACGGGAGATCATCACTGGCCGACCTTCGTACCAGCGTGAATGCGGCGTGCGGGTGATTTTGCGCTTTTGCGCAAGCAGTTGCTCAAGCCTGTCGTTGAGGCCGCTGACACCAAAAGGCCCTTCCCTCAGCGCACACAGCAGCTGATACTCGCCAAACGCGGCAATGACCTGCGCAGGCGTATGTTGCTGCTGCACGCTCGACAGGAAGTGCTGATAGCCCAGCAGGGCATCATCCAGCATCGCCTGATACTCTTCCCCGGTTTGCAGCGATTTCTTCTCAATATCACTGAAGCTGCCGTCAAAAACGGCACTGGTCGCATGCCGATCCCCTCTGTTCACGGCCGCCGCCATTTGGCCAATGCCGGAATCACTCCCGAACCGGTAGCTTTTTTGCAGCAGACAGAGGCTGTCTCGCAGCGCCGCCGCGAGAGACTGACTTTCGGCTGCGAGCGAACATCCAGTGAGGCGGGCTAACTCCTCAGCACGTTCCGCGGTATACCCAAGACTCGCATAGGTGCAGATATCGCCCAGCACGGCCCCGGCTTCCACCGAGGCAAGCTGGTCACGATCGCCCAGGAAAATTACGCGCGCGTGGGGAGGTAAGGCGTCAATCAGCCGCGACATCATCGTCAGGTCGATCATCGACGCTTCATCCACCACCAGCACGTCAAGATGCAGCGGGTTTCCGGCGTGGTAACGCAGGCGCTGGCTGCCCGGCTGGGCACCCAGTAGCCGGTGCAGGGTGCTGGCTTCATTGGGGAAAAGCGCAAGCTGTTCCTGCGTGAGCGGCAGTTTTTGCAGCGCGCCACCTAACGACTCCGTCAGCCTGGCCGCCGCTTTGCCGGTGGGCGCCGCCAGGCGAATACGGCATTTTTGCTCACCCGACAGCTGAATCAGCGCGGCAAGCAGTTTTGCCACGGTGGTGGTTTTACCCGTGCCCGGTCCGCCCGAGATCACCGAGATCCGCCGCGTTAAGGCGACGGCCGCCGCCACTTTCTGCCAGTCTGTCGCCTCATCTGAGGTAAACAGGGCATCCAGCGTTTGCCGGAGCCGCGCTTCTTCACAGGGAAGCGGCGCGTTTGTCTCGCTGAAAAAGCGCGCTACCGTCAGTTCATTACGCCACAGCCGGTTAAGGTACAACCGGTCGCCAATAAGGATCATGGGCGTCTGGGTATCGGCTCTGCTGACAGCAGGAGAGCTTAACAAAACGCTCTGCCAGTCTACCGACTCGCCCAGCAGGGCAAAACAGGACTGAAGAGCCGAAGGCATTTTCTCATTAATGGTCAGGCGCGAAAGCGGCAGGCAGACATGCCCTTCCCCCGCGTCGTTGCTCAGGATAGCGGCAGCCAGCATCACGGCCGGCTGCTCGCCAGCCACCATGATGGCGAACTGCACATCAAGATGGCGCAGTAAACGCTGTTCTACGGCTTCCAGCAGTAATTCCTGCATCGTCATGCCAACTCCTCCGTGCCTGCGGCAAATAAACTGTCCATTTTCTCAATCAGTGCCGCGTCCGGGCGCGTACTAAAAATACCAGACTGCGGATCGGCGGCATCCACCCCGCGCAGGAAAAGGTAAATCACCCCGCCAAAATGGTCTTCGTAGCGGTAATTTGCAATGCGATGGCGCAGATAGCGATGCAGCGCCAGGGTATACAACTGGTACTGCAGATCGTAACGATGCATCTGCATGGCAGAGGCCATCGCCTGTTGGGTATAGGCTTCGCTGTTTTCACCCAACCAGTTCGATTTGTAATCCAACAGGTAGTAACGCCCTTCATGGCGGAACACCAGATCGATAAAGCCCTTCAGCATCCCCTGAACCTGACGGAAGTTAAGTGGCGGGCAACCGGCGGATAGCGGGTCGTGCTCGCGGATCAGCGCATCCAGCGCCTCGGCTCTTAGCGGGCTGGCGATGGGGAGATAAAACTCCATCTCCACCTGCTTATCTCTGGCGGACAGCTGGCTGAGCGAAATACCCTGTGTCGTGAGCGGGGCGTGAAGGATAGCGGTGATCCATTCGCTGAGCACCGGCTGCCATTGCGCGTCGTAGCCGCCGCTTTGCAACATTTTCAGCACCCACTCCTCAGAGACAGGTTGCGTGAAATCCAGCTCTTCAAACAGGCTGTGTAAAAATGTGCCCGGTGACGCGCCGCGCGGAAATTGATGAGGGGTCAGCACCGGTTCATCCGGCACACTGCCGGTACCTGCGGCATCCACGTCAAGCTTAGGCATCAGATCCTGCGCAATGCTCTGCCCGTGCTGCTGTAAACCGGAATAGCTGGTCACGCGCCAGTCGTCTGCAACGGTTCGCGTAATCTGCCGGGCCTGCAGGTCGGTTGTCTGCTGTTCTGGCAGCTGCCAGCGACTGTTATCGGGTTGCGACGGGATATGCAGGGCAATATGTTCCCCGCACAGTGTTTCAATACACTGACGCAGCCCGGCAGCATCTTTTGGCTCACCAAGCTGAATCAGCCTGCCCAGCGCGCTCAGATGAAAATCGGTCTCGCCTGCCTTTTCGCCACGGCGGCGGAATAGCGGAGCGATACCCAGACTGCAGTGCCAGACCGAGCGGGTCAGGGCCACATAGAGCAAGCGTAAATCTTCCGCCAGGCGCTCGGCCTCGGCCAGTTCTACGCTGGACTCTGCTTTGCTGAGATCGAGCACCGCTTCGAACGACTCGCGATCGTGATAAAAAGCCTGATCCTGCACCCGATAATTGGCGATAAAAGGCAGCCAGACCAGCGGATACTCCAGGCCTTTCGACTTGTGAATGGTGACGATTTGCACCAGGTGCTTATCACTCTCAAGACGCATCTGCTGGCTCGACGAGTTACTGTTCGGATCGGCAATTTGCTGCGCCAGCCAGCGCACCAGGGCATGCTCGCTCTCCAGCTGCGTGCCCGCCTCCTGCAACAGTTCGCTGATATGCAAAATATCGGTCAGACGGCGCTCGCCGCCCGCTGTGGCGAGCATATTCTCGGCAATGTGACGCTGCCTCATCAGTTCACGCAGCATCGCCATCACGCCGCGTTTTTGCCAGCGCTCGCGGTACTGCACAAACTCTTCGACCACCGCATCCCAGGCGGCTTCGTCGCAATTTAGCGCATCAATATCGCGCGCGTTCAGTCCCAGCATGCTGCTTGCCAGCGCGCTGCGAAGGGTGCTTTCCCGCTCCGGCGCCAGCACGGCCTGCAGCACCCACAGCATCTCCTGCGCTTCCAGCGTTTCAAAGACGCTATCGCGGTTAGAGAGATACACGGACGGGATGTTCAGTGACGTCAGGGCATCACGGATAAGCGCCGCCTCCTGACGGCTGCGCACCAGCACTGTAATATCGGATGCTTTTACCGGGGCTGATGTGTCCCCCTTCCACAGCAACGCCTCACCACGCGTACCTGCGCTGAGCCAGTCCCGGATCTGCGCGGCGCAGTGCTGAGCCATCGCATGTTGATAGTCCGTAACGCCGCACCCCTCGCCGTCCAGCAGCCAGAAATTCATGGCGGGCTGGTTCACGCCGTTGAATTCAAAGCGCAACGAAGCATTTCTGGCGGCGAACTTTACCGGCTGGAAAGGAATTTCCCTGAACATAAACGCCGAATCCATGCGGCTGAAGAGCGCATTGACGCTCTCCACCATCCCCGGCGAGGAGCGCCAGTTGGTGTCCAGGGTGTAGTGCGCTTCAACCTCGCTGCGGGCTTTCATGTAAGTGAAAATATCCGCGCCACGGAAGGCATAAATGGCCTGTTTTGGATCGCCAATGAGCAACAGTGCCGTGTTGGGCTGCTGGCGCCAGATGCGGCGGAAAATGCGGTACTGCTGGGGATCGGTATCCTGAAATTCGTCAATCATCGCCACCGGAAAGCGCGTGCGGATGGCGGCGGCAAGCGCCTCGCCATTTTCACTGCACAACGCCGCGTCCAGGCGACTTAGCATATCGTCAAAGCCCAGCTCACCCCGGCGGCGTTTCTCACGCGACACCGCTTCACGGATCTCCGCCATGGCGCGAGTGATCATCAGGTCGTTAAGGGTTAATGGCTCTGCCAGCAGGGTTTCGATCTCAACAAACAGCGGGTGCTCCGGGACAATGCCATCGGCTTTGGTTCGCTCAACCAGAAAACGCCGGGAAAATTTTTCCAGCGCATCCGGGAGCTGGTAACCGCGCGTCTCTTCCTGCGCCCAGGCAGTGATCTTGTCGATCCATTTCCCCTGATTGCCACGGTTAAACTTGCGCCTGTCGATCCCGGAGTTTTCGATAATGGCGTCGATCTCGCCGACAGACTCAATCCATTTTTGCTTAACGGCAGCAATCTTTGCGACGATTTTTTCATGGCGCGAGGCCAGCGTTTCATCCGCAGGCGGTGGAGATTTAATGACCGGGGCCTCCCCCTGCAGATAGCGCTCAATGGCGCGCAGAAGCTCCTCAGGGCCTTTCCACAACGCATGTACCGCTTCGGCGATGTCCCGCTGTAACGGATAGCAGTGGCGACGCCAGAAATCAGCACAGGCCTGGTAGCGAAGCTCAGACTCATCTTCAATAAGCTGCAGTTCAAACAGCATGCCGGATTCAAACGCATTCAGGCTCAGCATGCGCTGGCAAAAACCGTGGATGGTGAAGACAGAGGCCTCGTCCATTTGCCGTTCAGCCAGAAGCAGCCACTGTGCGGCCTGCTGTTTATCGGCAATCTCTTCCAGCAGGCTCGCGTAGAGTGGGTTATCCGTGCTTTCGCGCAGACAGGCGATACGCAGTTCATGAATATTGGCACGGATACGGCCGCGCAGCTCAGCGGTGGCGGCCTCGGTGAAGGTCACCACCAGCAGCTCCTCCACGCTTAACGGACGCGGAAAAGCGGCCTGGCCGCCAAGCCCCAGCAACAGACGCAGATAAAGCGCGGCAATGGTGAAGGTTTTTCCCGTTCCCGCTGAGGCTTCAATCAATCGTTCACCCTGCAGAGGTAAACGTAAGGGATCAAGGGACTCAGCGGTGTCGGTCATTCTTTCTTACTCCAGGGCATAGATTGCTGCAGGGCGCTGACGCTCTTCCAGATTTTCCAGCCTTTCGGGTTAACGTAGTCCGTTTTTCCGTTCTGGCTACCAGAAACCTGAGACAGAATGGCTATTCCCTGCGGTTTAACCACCGCCTGATGGAAGAAGTCGGCAACCTTCTGAGGCGTCAGCTGTTTTATCTCGGCCACTACTTTATCACGCGAATCAAATTTCAGATTACCGCGATCGAAATCTTTGCTCAGCTGGGATGCTTCTTCACCCAGCGTCTGAGGCGGCTGCATCACCTGCGCGATGACGGCCTGCTGGATTTGGGCAAACTCATCCGGCTTCATGGCTCGCAGTTTAGCTTCCGCTTGCGGGAAGAAAGCCTGGTAACGCTGCCAGAGATAAGCGGGCTGTTTATCGCTGCTCTGCAGCAGGAAACCCAGCCCCCACTGGCGGCCAACGTTCATGGAGAAGGCAAAGACCGCATAGCCAAGCTGCTCTTCAGTGCGCAGCTGATTGTAGAACCACGGCTGTATAATTTGCCCCAGAACGGCACTCTGCGCAGAGCTGGCAAATTCATCATAGCCCGTAGGAACAAACACGGCGGCCAGCGCGGAATCCGTGCTGTTACCTGCTTTTTCAAAAATCACATTCTGTTTTTTCTCAACCAGCACGTCCTGATTACGGCACCACTCGTCGCCTTTTGAACCGAGCTGCTGACGTACGTTCTCTGCCAGCGTTTTGGCCTGGTCCTCGCTCATGTTGCCGACGATAAGAAACTCCGGACGCGTGTTAGTTTTCAGCGCGTCGCGGTAGGCCAGCACCTCTTTTAATGTGATGGATGGCAGCAGCGCCCGGCGATCTTCACGCTGGAAATAAGGGATTTGCGACAGCATCTGCGCCGGCATAATCGCCTGATCGTACGCCTTGCCTTTCTCAGCGGAATCCATCATCTGCGCATACCAGGACTTCGCCTGCTCAAACTGCTCTTCCGTTGGCGTGTAGCTGAAATAGCCCTCCAGCAATGCCTGGAACAGCTGAGGCAGACGCTGGGTATAGCCGTTTGCATTGACCATCAGTCCGTTATTGGCGTTGGTAGAGAAGCTGATTCCACCCACCGCGGCCTGGTTGCTGAGCTGGTCAAGCGCGATACCGGCCAGATAGTCATTAAGCGCAAACATCACCTGATTTTTGGCGCTATCCATCGCTTTCGGGTTGCGAAGAACAACGCTGACATCGGCTTTTGGCTCGCTGGCGAAGTAGTGGCTTGGGGTGTACACCACGCGCAACGTCGGCTCATCAACAATAAGCTGCGGGTGTGGGTACGCTTTCGCGGTTTTAATCAGGGAGAAATCATCCGGGATGTAGGGATTCAGCTCCGGCAGCTTCAACGCGATCTCGCTGGCCTTTTTCTGCCAGTTTGCGAACGTTTGCTCACTGATTTTATCCACCTGGTAAGGGGCATCCACGAAATAGGCCGTTTTGTTATGCGGCTCGTTCGGGCTGATGTACCAGATGCGGGCATTCTGTGGGGTCATCATTGCCAGGCGCGCTTTTATCGCCTCAGCGTCGTACTGGTCGGCAATGTTGACCGCGTCCAGGGTATGTTCAACCGGCACGCGGATCATGGTATCCGCCAGCCACTCAACATAGTCCATGTCGCGGGTAATGGACGGATAGCGGAAATCGAGATCCAGCACGTGTGCCAGTTCGTCAAAGTAGCGTTTATCGACGCCTTTATCGCGCAGCAACGAGAGATAGCTGAAGATAGCCGCGACCACCTCATCACGGTGCGCCAGCCCTTTGTCGGTCAGGGTGGCGGAAATCGCCAGCACACCGCTGTTGCCGTTAACCACAGGATCGGAGTCGGCACGGATCCCTTCCACCAGCCCCTGCTTTTGCAGCCAGTCAGAAAGCGTTCCCGGGCTGCGGTTACCAATAAGATAGGTGACCAGTTCATCCGTTTTACTGCGGAACTGTGCGGTATTGTTATCAATGCGGAACTCAACGCGTAACACCTTGCGCGGCAGTGCGGGCACGTAGTGGATCACGATCCCTTTCTGCGCGTCGGTGACAACCGGTACGTTTATCTGCGGCAGGTCGATGTTTTTATTTGGTACCCGTCCAAAGGTCTGCGCCGCCATGGCAGCCAGTTCTGGCAACGGTTTGTTGCTGTAGATAACCGCTTTCATCAGGTTGGCGGAGTAGTATTTGTCGCGAAACGCATGCAGCGCATCAAGCACCGGGCTGTTTGGTTTGTCACTCAGCGTCTCGAGGTTCCCCCCGGAAAAACGGGAACCAGGGTGCGCCGGGTTGATGGTTTCGGCGCTCACCTGCGCCATGCGCATACCGTCTCGCGTACGGGCCAGGGTCAATTCAGCATTGACGGCATTACGTTCACGGTCAGCGTATTTTTTATCCAGCAGCGGTGCGGCAATGGCATCGGCGAGACGATCCACCGCCCCTTCCAGCTCATCATTTTCGACTTCCAGATAAAACGCCGTCCGATACGGTGCCGTACTGGCGTTGTGGCTGCCGCCATGCATTTTCAGAAATTCGGAGAGGCTATCAGGCTGGGGGTATTTTTTGGACCCCATCAGCGTCATATGTTCCAGATAGTGCGCAAGACCCGGGTGCGCTTCGGGATCTTCCAGCGACCCAACGGGTACTACAAGCGCCGAGAGGGATTTCACCGCCTGCGGATCGGAAACCAGCAGCACGGTCATCCCGTTATCAAGGCGGACAGCCTGATACTGACGGGTATCTTTTTCGCTCTTACGGATAGTTTCCTGAACGGGTTGCCAACCGGAGTCTGCCTGAGTGACGGGAGCCCAAAGGGCGACAAACAAAACAAACGCTTTGAACAAGGTGCTGCCTGGCATTAACGACCTCTTTATCACGGCTACATCATTAACAAACTTCGTGCTGGACACGCCAGCATCTCTTTCTTTCTGTACATCAGTCCGTGATAGCAGGTGCATCATAAATGAACACCCTTTACTGCGCAATTTTTATACAGCGCTCAGGACTGATTAAATTTGAACAACGGTAACAGGTAACGTTGTGCCTCTTCCGTGATGGTCTCAAAGTATTCTGGCTCAAGCGTTCGCCATAACCGTTGATACCAGACATCATCGCCTTCACCACGGACCATCATGTTACCTTCCCAGGCCTGAACAAATTTACTCCGCGCTTTCTGCAGTGAAGCGTCATCCGTTAACATCGCATCATTCTGCGCGTCATAACAGGCTTTTATCCACGCCCCGCCACTTTCAGGCAGTAACAGCAGCGGCTTGTTCATCCCCTGACGGTAACCTTCAATGTACAAGGACAAGTAATGTAATGCCTGCTCCGGCTCCATTGGCGGGAAACGCCACTCGCCCTCCTTGCGTACAAACATCCGGCTTTCACCCTGGTTACCGCCAGCACTGTAGACAAGATGTTCGAGCCAGAGTTGCAACCCCTGCGAAACGCTCAGCATGGAAGGCCGCCAGCGCAGCAGCCCGTCCGGTTGAACCTGCGTCAGCCAGCCCGTCAGCTGGATACCGTTGCAGTTGAGGTCGATTTCGAGGCTTGTTCCCGGCTGTCGGCATTCGATAACACGCTCGGCAAGCGCCTTCATCTCTGTGCACTGCGCCTCCCAGACGATCTCCCCAAACGCACCATACGGTAATTGCCCCGCAGCGCGATAGCGGCGGAACAGTTTGTCAGCATCTTCCTGCTCCACCAGCGCATTCAGCAGCTGGAGGTTTAACTGATAACGTTCCAGCCCTTCCAGCGTAAACGGTTCTGCGTCAGGAATTTCGCTCTCTTCCGAGCGGAAATTTACCTGCAACCGCTGCTGGAAGAAGGCGCGTACCGGATGCGCCCAAAACCGCTGCAGCTGTTCGAAGGTCAGGGTTTCAATGGGCCGCGCGTCGAGCTCCTGAATGAAATCGCTGTGCGCCCTCCCCTCTTTCTTCGCCGCGGGCAGCCACTCCTGGGCATAGCTCTGCAATTCGCTGGCGACGTAGTTCATCGGGTCAAACGGCATACGGCTGTGACAACAGGTGATATGCGCTTTCACCCGCTGGTCGCTCTCATCGCAGTTACGTTCTTCATCCCCCGGCAGGTAGTGGCTCTGTCCGATATAGTCCACCAGTTCCTGCACCAGAACAGAGGGAAAACGCTCGCTGTTGTCCTGAATCGACCGACCGATATAGCTGATGTAAAGCTTGTTCTGCGCGGAAATAAGCGCCTCAAGGAAGAGGTAGCGGTCATCATCACGACGGCTACGGTCGCCCCGCTTCGGTGCCGGGCTCATGAGATCAAAGCCCAGCGGCGGCAGGGCTCGCGGATAAACACCGTCATTCATACCAAGCAGACACACCACTTTGAAGGGAATGGAACGCATGGGCATCAGCGTGCAGATATTGATCGGCCCGGCAAGGAAGCGCTGGCTGATACGCTCCTGATCGAGGCGCAGGGTCAATTCGTCCCGCAGAAGCGAAAGCGGGATCGCTTCGTTATAGTGGGAGTTCACCCCCTCATCGACTATCGCCTGCCACTGTGTTTCAATCAGCGCCATTGCGGCTTCCGTGTCACTGTCCGGCAGGAAGAAATCATTGAGCAGTTCCCGGCAAACCGGCAGCCACTCCTCCAGCGGACGCGGCTGCATTAGCGCACGTCGCCAGCGGTTAAGCTGCATCAGCAGTGAGGCTAAATGCCCGACCAGCTCCGCGATGAGCCCGCTGGACTCATCATAAGGCAGGACCTCGTTCCACTCGCCCTGGCTGCTTTCCATGGCATACCCCAGCAGCATACGCGTCAGACCAAACTGCCAGGTGTGCTGCCCGGTAGGGGGAAGCTCAAACTCCTGTACGTTGTCGTCATCGATCCCCCAACGTACGCCAGACTCGTTTACCCACTGACGAAGGTAGCGCAACCCCTCTTCGTTAATGTTGAAACGAGCGGCCAGCACGGGAACATCGAGCAATGCCAGGACATCTTCGGAAATGAAGCGGCTGTCGGGCAGTGACAGCAGGGTAACGAATGCCTGCAAGGCCGGGTGAGACTGGCGAGCCCGACGGTCAGAGATGGCATAAGGCAGGTAGCGCTCTCCCGTCGCACTGCCGAAAACGGCCTGAATAAAGGGGCTGTAGCTGTCGATATCCGCCACCATCACCACGATATCACGCGGTGTCAGGTCAGGATCGTCCTGTAGCATGGCGAGCAACTGATCGTGCAGGACTTCGACTTCACGCTGCGCACTGTGGCAAACATGCACCGTGATACTGCGATCGTCGGGATCCAGTCTCCGTTTCGTGTCGCTGCGTTCAAATTCTTCGGCCGTCACGCCCATCACCGCGCGATTTTCCAGATCCAGAATATCGGACTGGATATTGTGCAGCAGGCTGTCCGGCGTGATTTCAACAAACGCATCCACGTCGCCTTCGCCTGACGAGGTGATATCAGAGAGCATATGAATGTAGTCCCGGCCCAGCTTGCCCCATGAGGCAAGCAGCGGGTTTGGCAGGTTCTGAATGCCCTGCTCATCAAAAAGCTGCGCGGCAGAGGCACTGTCTTTAAACAAGGGCACCGTGCGTTCTTCAAAGAGACGTCGCCGCTGGCGCGTCACAAGCCGCGAAAGCCACCGGTCATCCTGAATGTCGCCCCAGTAATGGCGGCAAGGGTTAGTAAAGAGAATATGGATGTCGGTGTGTTTTCCGAGCGCTTTCAGCGCATCCAGATAGACGGGTGGCAAGGCGGAAATACCGCAGATAAATACGCGGGAGGGCAGCCGGGCCGGTCGGTCAGTGCTATTTTCCAGTATGGAGATGAACCGTTGGTAGAGGTTCGCACGGTGCCACTTGGGTTGACCCAGCTTTTCGGTATGCTCCACCAGCGCTTTCCACAGCGGCGCCTGCCAGACCTGCGCCTCCGGCAGACCTTCCACCAGCTCACCCGCCTCCCAGCGAGTCAGCCATTCCGGACGATACACTAAATACTGGTCATAGAGATCTGCGGTGCGTGATGCCAGCTGGAACAGCTTGCGTTTGTCGGTATCGTCATGCAGGTAGTGGCGCAGCATGGCAAACTCATCATGCGTGAGCATATCTGGCAAAAGCGCCATCAGCTTCCAGCTCATGCTCTGTTTGTTAAACGCGCTCTGCTCCGGGATGTCAGGCAACACGCGGACAAACATCTCCCAGATAAAGCTCGCGGGAAGCGGAAAATCGATATTCGCCGCGATGCCAAATTTACGGGAAAGCGACATCTGCAGCCATTGTGCCATACCGGTGCTCTGCACCAGCACCATTTCAGGCTCAAACGGATCGTCGAGCCGCTCGCGCTCAACGATAAATTCCATCAGCGCTTCCAGCACATCCAGACGATTTGAGTGGTAGACCCTTAACATAGACGCTCCCGACTACTGGCTAACCGGGCAATGCAGACGCGTCATCTCACCGCGTCGACCCAGAGGAGAAATAAGTGTAACCGTGATGCTGACACATCCAGACTGCGTTGTCTGCATCCGGTTTATCTGCCAGCCTGCTGGCAGCGCACCAGCATCCATCTGCGACTGCGTCCAGGCGATGTGCCAGAGCTGACGATACTGGCTAAACAGGGCAAAGCGGGAAGCCAGCGCCCGGTGATAGCCGGACAGCGCCGTGACGATCGCCACCAGCAGCATCATCGCCAGCAACACGTCGACCATGCTGAACCCCTTTTCATTCTTTACGGCAACCGACATAACGCACGCTCCTTTAGCGGGCAAAAATCACTCCAGCCATGAGGTAAAAAGCGTATGTGCCCGTTGACAATCTCCCCGCCACGCCAGAGCAACAGCTCTCCATCTCCAGCGATGAGTAACACCTGCGACTCATTCAGTACACGCAAACAAACACGTTGCGTTTGTCTCTGTTTGCACTGTACATCAGGCTGCAACGACCAGCGCTGAACGCGCCCCCACTCCAGCGCAGACTGCGTGGCTGCCTGCTGCTGGATGGCGCGGCTCTCGTCGCCAACCAGCATGGTAAATGTTATGAGTTGCTGGTTAAGGCCGGTCAGGATCAGTGTGCCTAACACCAGTAACAGCAGAACCAGCGTCAGTGAGGCAATCCCATTCTGGCGGTTCACAAGTTAAACCCCGTAACGCCATAGCGAACCTGGTAAGGGGCAGCGTGCTTATCATTCACCCCGCTGGCGGTCAACTCGAGATAGAATGCTGGCGCAAATCCCGGGTGCTCATGTTTACGTACCACAAATGTGTGGATCATAAGCCGGGCCGGGTCGGTAAGCTTCTCCCATCCTTTTCCTTCACACCCCGTCGTGCCACGCAGGGTTTCCAGCGCGCCTGATTCCAGACGAAACCCCGTACTTTCGTTATCCGATGCTGAGGTGTCCCAGTTGCCGTTACTGTTTGCATCCCACCGGACAATCACACAGCTTCCCTCCCTGCCGATGGTCAGGCTCTGCCCCTGACAATTACCCGCGCAATACCCCGCGCGCTGTAACTGCTTGCCAATGGCGAACAGGCGTTGCCAGATCTCTTCTTCACGCTCCTGCGCCCTGGATTGCAGCAAAACTGCCCGTTGCAGCTCCGGTAAAAAACGCGACGTGCTGAGTAACAGAATGCTGCTGATCGCCATTGCAATCAGCACCTCTGTAAGTGAGAAGCCGTGCTGGTTCATCGGCATGCATTTTCCCCTGTAACAGTGCACATCCTGATACGCCCTCCGTTTGAGACGACAATCATCCATTCTCCTGCCCTGCTCTGTACCCGTATCCGCCCTGCCCACGCCGTGTCCCTTAATCCATAGAATCCTAATGAAGGCGTAACCTCCCTTAGCACGACGTCAGGCCACAACGGTCTGAGCACATACGGGCTGTTGTTCTCACAGCCCTGCACTGCAGAGCTCATCAAACAAGCGCCTCTGTCGTCCTGCTGAAGCGTGATCAGGTGGTCACGGTTGTGACGATTGGCATCGTTTCGCAGAAACACCAGATAGTCGCGGACCTGGCAGGCGACCTGCCACAACCTCTGCCGCTGTTGCCAGTTGTCCCAGCCGGCGAGCCCTGTCGCGCTGAGGATAATAACCAGCGAAATGGCAACCAGAGTTTCGATAAGCGTAAAGCCGTGCTCTTTTTTCATGCCGGGAGTGTGGCGAAACGCCGTGAACATGACGAGCCGCAATTCGGGGTTTTACGAGGCGTTATCCAGAGAATGTTATCCGTTGCAGCGCGTTGCACGCCGACTGGATAACGCCTCGGGAAACAGAGTACAGACGAAAAAAAACCGGCGCGTAAATGCGCCGGTTATGTAACGATTTGCTGTATCAGATTGCGACAGGCGCTTTGATGCCCGGATGCGGGTCGTATCCCTCAATCTCGAAGTCGTCAAAGCGGTAATCGAAGATCGATTCCGGTTTACGTTTGATAATCAGCTTCGGCAGTGCACGCGGCTCACGGGTCAGCTGGAGATGCGTCTGTTCCATGTGGTTGCTGTACAGGTGCGTATCCCCACCGGTCCAGACAAAATCGCCCACTTCCAGATCGCACTGCTGGGCCATCATATGTACTAACAGCGCATAGCTGGCGATGTTAAACGGCAGGCCGAGGAAGACATCGCAAGAGCGCTGGTAAAGCTGGCAGGAGAGTTTGCCATCAGCCACATAGAACTGGAAGAACGCATGGCACGGTGCCAGCGCCATTTTATCCAGCTCACCCACGTTCCAGGCAGAAACGATAATACGGCGCGAGTCCGGGTCGTTTTTCAGCTGGTTCATCACGGTGGTGATCTGGTCAATATGGCGGCCATCAGGCGTTGGCCACGCACGCCACTGCTTGCCGTACACCGGGCCCAGATTGCCGTTTTCATCTGCCCATTCGTCCCAGATAGAGACATTGTTTTCGTGCAGATAGGCAACGTTGGTATCGCCTTGCAGGAACCAGAGCAGTTCATGAATGATCGAGCGCAGGTGGCAGCGCTTTGTCGTCACCAGGGGGAAGCCTTCTTGCAGGTTGAAGCGCATCTGGTGGCCAAAAATGGAGAGCGTGCCGGTTCCGGTACGGTCATTTTTCGGCGTGCCCTCGTCGAGCACTTTTTTCATCAATTCAAGATACTGTTTCATGGTTCCTCAGGAAAGTTGTTGCTGTGGACGACGACGATACGCCCAAATCATCATAATGGCACCCGCCACGATCATCGGAATGGAGAGGATTTGCCCCATGCTGATGTACTGTACCCACTCGCCGGTGAACTGCGCATCCGGCTGGCGGAAGAACTCAACGATGATACGGAACGCACCGTAGCCAATCAGGAACAGGCCGGAGACAGCCCCCATCGGGCGCGGTTTGCGGATAAACAGATTCAGGATGATAAACAGCACCACGCCTTCCAGCGCCAGTTCATAGAGCTGAGACATGTGACGCGGCAGAACGCCGTACGTATCAAAAATGGATTGCCATTCAGGATGAGACGGCAGCAGCGCCAGGTCTTCCGCGCGCGAGCCCGGGAACAGCATAGTAAAGGAAACGCTCGGGTCGACACGTCCCCACAGCTCGCCGTTGATAAAGTTGCCCAGACGACCAGCCCCCAGACCAAACGGAATCAATGGCGCGATAAAATCCGATACCTGGAAGAAGTTGCGTTTGGTGCGTTTGGCAAAAATCACCATCACCAGAATCACACCAATCAGGCCGCCATGGAAGGACATCCCCCCGTCCCAGACGCGGAACAGATAGAGCGGATCGTTGAGGAATACCGGGAGGTTATAGAACAGGACATAGCCAATACGCCCACCAAGGAACACACCGAGGAAGCCCGCGTAAAGCAGGTTTTCGACTTCGTTTTTGGTCCAGCCGCTGCCAGGACGACTGGCGCGACGGCCAGCAAGCCACATAGCAAAAATGAAGCCCACCAGGTACATCAGACCGTACCAGTGAAGCGAAACGGGTCCTACTGAGAAAATGACCGGATCAAATTCCGGAAAATGCAGATAACCACTGTTCATCTGTCACCACAAGATGTTGTTATTCCGCTGAAAGTGGACAGCGGTAGAGATGCGCCCCGGCGGTCAGCAGAGGCTCCAAAGTTGCGAATCATAGCACAAGGCGAACGCGGAGGATGCGCCAGAGATGTAAAAGATGTGTATAGAGGATGGTGTGGGATGTTGCCCTCTCCCACGGGGCAGAGGGATCCCCACCGAAAAAGTGCGCACGGACAGTTCCCTCTCCACCTGAGAGAGGGCTGGGGTGAGGGGGAACACACTGCTCTGGTGGTCATTCTGAGAGAATGCGTTATTGCTTCTGTTTATGAATCATTGTGGATCCCTCAGCCTACAGGTAGAGAGATAAAAACTTCAGCGGCCACCGCGGATCAGGCCGCCCATGCCACGTCGCTCCATAAACGCGGCGACCTGATGACGCACTTCTGTTGCCAGCTGCGCTTCAAGACTGCGCTCGGCCAGCTCGCGGGCATCATCGATGTCAATATGGCGCAGCAGGTACTTCACACGTGCGACAGCGCGGCCGTTCATCGACAGATGGCGATACCCCAGGCCGATGAGGATCGCAACGCACATTGAATCCCCGGCCATTTCGCCACACAGCCGCAAATCGATACCGTATTGTTCCGCTTCGCGGGCAATCATCGCCAGCGCCCGAATGATGGCCGGATGCAGGCTGTCATAAATACTGGCAACACGCGTGTTGTTACGATCGACGGCCAGAATATACTGCGTCAGATCGTTGGTTCCGACAGAGATAAAATCGACCCGGTTCGCCAGCTGCGGCAGCATGAAGACCATGGATGGCACTTCGAGCATCACCCCGATCCGCGGTTTGGGGATCGCGTAACCGATCATCTCTTCGACTTCACGGCCTGCACGTTCGATCAACCGTCGCGCTTCGTCGATCTCATCAATGCTGGTGACCATAGGCAGTAAAATGCTGAGGTTCCCGGTCGCCGCATTCGCGCGCAGCATGGCGCGCACCTGGATCAGGAAGATCTCAGGCTGATCCAGCGTAATGCGGATCCCACGCCAGCCCAGGCACGGGTTTTCTTCACTGATTGGCATATACGGCAGCTGTTTATCCGCCCCAACGTCCAGGGTACGCAGGGTAACCGGCTTGTCGTTAAACATCTGCAACATGCCCTGATACTGCGCAACCTGCTCCTCTTCAGAGGGAAAGCCGCTTTGCAGCATGAACGGGATTTCAGTGCGATATAAGCCGATGCCATCAATGCGGCTGCCGAGCTTCTCTTCATGCTCGGGGCTTAACCCTGCGTTGAGCATAACTTTGATGCGCTCGCCGCTTTTGAGCTGTGCAGGCAGGTCGACGTCATCTTCCGCCAGCTTGCTTAATTCATTCTCTTCACTGATAAGGCGCTGGTATTCCTGGAGCAGGACCGGCTCAGGATCGACCAGGAGCTCACCGCGATAGCCATCCACCACCAGCGTGCGTCGGTGCAGCACCGAGGGCTGAATATCGGCCCCCATAACGGTGGGGATACCCAGGGCACGAACCATAATAGCCGCATGGGAGTTAGCTGCGCCATCGCGCACCACTACACCTGCCAGCCTGTCCTGCGGCAGCTCCGCCAGCGTGGTCGCGGACAGTTCATCGGCAACCAGCACAAAGCGTTTTGGCCAGGCATTCGGCCCCTGGATCGTGTCATCAAGGTGGAACAGCAGTCGCTGGCCGAGTGTACGTAAATCTCCCGCACGCTCTTTCAGGTAACCGTCTGTCAGTGCGGCAAATTGCTCCGCAAATTTTTCGATGACCTTTTTAACGGCCCATTCCGCTACGGCACCTTTATCAACCTCGGCAAAAAGCTCACGGCGCAGACGCGCATCGGAGAGCAGGTGCGAATAGAGGTCAAAAATGGCCGCCGTCTCTTTTTGCGCCCCGGCGGCAAAGCGTTTGCTGTAACGCCGAAATTCGTTGGCTGCCTCTTCCAGCGCCGCGGTGAGGCGCTCGCGCTCAAGCGCTTCATCCAGCGTTGAGGCTTCGTACACCTGTTCCATCAGCGGCAGGGTGGCGTCCATCCAGCCTTCAGCAATCGCCACGCCAGGCGAGGCCGGCAGCGCACGAATACGCGTGTGACGGTACTGCCCAAACAGGGCGGCAAGCTGAGACTGAGAGAGGATCGCAGCCATCTGCGTGGCTAGCGTCACGAGGAAAGACTCTTCGCTTTCGTCATACTGACGCAGTTCGCGCTGCTGAACGACCAGTACGCCAAGCAGTTGACGACGCTGGATGATCGGTACGCCCAGGAAGGCGCGGAAACGCTCTTCTTTTACGGAGGGAATGTATTTAAAGCTGGGGTGCTTTTGCGCGTCGGCAAGGTTGATGGGTTCAGCCAGTCGCCCCACCAGGCCTACGATACCTTCATCAAAGGCGAGCGTAACGGTACGACCGCGTGGTTTTTTTAAACCACGGGTCGCCATTAGGTAGTAGCAACGTCGGTCATGATCGGCCAGATACACCGAACAGACTTCAGTTTCCATCGCAAGACAGATGTCAGTGACCAGAATATTCAGCGCCTCGTTCAGACGAGGCGCACTGGCCACTTTCTCGACTATTTCTCGCAAGCGGGTGAGCATGATTTGCGTAGCTTAACCTCTTTTACGTCGCCAGGCAGGTGTGCTCTGCGGCTTAGGCGGGATCTCCTGAAGCTGCATGACAACACTTGCGAACTCTTTCATCACCCTACGGTAAACATCGCGTTTAAATGACACGACCTGACGAACAGGATACCAGTAACTCACCCAGCGCCAGCCATCAAACTCCGGCGTACTGCTGGTTTGCATATTGATATCTGAATCGTTGCCCACCAATTGCAACAGAAACCACTTCTGTTTCTGGCCGATACAAACCGGCTTTGTGTCCCAACGCACCAAACGTTTCGGTAACTTGTAACGCAACCAGTTGCGGGTCGAAGCCAGGATGCGAACATCTTTTCGGCTTAAACCGACCTCTTCAAACAGCTCCCGGTACATCGCTTGTTCTGGGGACTCCCCTGGGTTGATCCCGCCTTGCGGAAACTGCCAGGAGTGCTGACCATATCGCCGGGCCCACATCACCTGGCCCTGACGATTACAAATTACTATTCCTACGTTCGGGCGGTAGCCATCGTCATCAATCACCGGACTACCCCAAACTAAATCTGATATATGAATGATTGTTTCACACTACAGGGAGGCGGTAAACCACTCTCTTACAGGCCTGCAACCTAATAACATTTGAATAACTCACAAATATGCGCAGAGTTATAAACAGATAAGCGGCAACAAGGGCAATTTTATTCACCTTTTCTGTGGATATAGTTGTGAAGAAGTATGGAATTACCGATGAACAACCTGAAGAGCCCCTCGCTACACCGTGTCACCCGCTGAAAACATTCCTATAATTTTCATTTAATTAGCTCTGTTTTTAGCGCCCCAGGAAGGAATTACGTGACGATCATCACACCTATGATCGTTATGCTGATGAAAGATCGAACAGCGTCGGTTTTATCCACAGATTGTGCCAATAAGTTAGGCACAATTTGTGTGAAAATTCGATTTTCGTCGCACGTCAAGGCTGTAAATTGAAACAGTAGTCAGGGTTATTCCCAGTTATCCCACTTTTCTGTGGATAACATGGTGTAAGATCCTGTTTATTGTCAGTGACCAGAATTGAACAACCCGTTTTTCGTTTCATAAAGAACGGTCTTTCATGACTAAAAAAACCTAGAAATCATGCACATGGCATATTCGTACAGAAAAAGTTAAACTCTATCCACAGGGGATACTTTCTTAGTTTATTTTTTAATCAAAAGGTTGCCGTCATGCTTGCGCTCTCACCCATGCTTTCTCCGCCAACAAGCGAAGCCCAGCTGCTTGGGCAGGCCCAGCGTCTGGCGGGCTTTTCGCTTGGCGAACTGGCAGCGATGGCAGGGTTGCCGATCCCAAAGGATCTGAAACGAGATAAGGGCTGGATCGGCATGTTGCTTGAGCTGTGGCTGGGGGCTAGTGCGGGGAGTAAACCCGAGCAGGATTTTGCGGCTCTGGGCGTTGAGCTAAAAACCATTCCCATAGACCGTCTGGGAAAGCCCCTTGAAACCACCTTTGTCTGCGTGGCGCCGTTAACCGGGAATACCGGCGTGACGTGGGAAACCAGCCATGTTCGCCATAAACTCAAGCGCGTGCTCTGGGTTCCGGTTGAGGGTGAACGCCAGATCCCGCTGGCTGAACGCCGGGTAGGCGCGCCGCTGCTCTGGAGTCCCGATGAAGATGAAGAGCGGCAGCTAAGGCTGGACTGGGAAGAGCTGATGGATATGATCGTCCTTGGGCAGGTAGAGCGCATCACGGCCCGACACGGAGAAGTTTTACAGCTGCGTCCGAAAGCGGCCAACAGCAAAGCCCTCACCGAGGCTATCGGCGCCAAGGGCGAACCGATACTCACGTTGCCGCGCGGCTTTTATCTCAAAAAGAACTTCACAGGTGCGCTGCTGGCTCGCCATTTCTTACTGAAAACATAGTTTTTTACTCATTTTGCGAACTATCAAACATAATCGACGGGGATTTAAGATTTTCCCCCTTTCTCCTTTCGATATATCAGGTTAATACTACACTATGATTTGATACGAGCCAGGTGAGGACGATAACGATGAAAAAATGGGCAGTGTTGATTTCAGCAGTGGGTTTAGCGTTTGCGGTATCGGGCTGTAGCAGCGATTACGTTATGGCGACGAAAGATGGCCGGATGATCCTGACCGACGGTAAACCTGAAGTCGACGATGATACCGGCCTGGTCAGCTACCATGACCAGCAGGGTAATAAAATGCAGATCAATCGCGACGAAGTTTCGCAGATTATCGAGCGATAAACAGATAAAGGTCAGTGGCTTGCTGGCCTTTTTGATTTTTTTCTTCCCCTTTTGCTTCCCCTCTGCCATGTTTATATTCCTTTGTCGGGAGGTTCCTGACGTGGTCTGTATTTCTAATGAAGGAAGCCGGCTATGCATTATCACCGTATCCCCCACAGCGCTCTGGAAATAAGCCAACTGGGGTTGGGCACGATGACATTTGGTGAACAAAACAGCGAAGCCGATGCCCATGCACAACTCGATTATGCCGTCAGCCAGGGCATTAACCTGATTGATGTTGCAGAGATGTACCCTGTACCGCCTCGTCCGGAAACGCAGGGGCTTACCGAAACCTACGTCGGCAACTGGCTCGCCAAACGCAGGAATCGCGAAAAGCTGGTTGTTGCGTCAAAAGTCAGCGGCCCCGCACGCAACAACGATGCCGGGATCCGTCCAAACCAGATCCTCGATCGCAAAAATATCCGCGCCGCGCTGGATGCCAGCCTGAAGCGCCTGCAAACCGACTATCTCGATCTCTATCAGGTTCACTGGCCGCAGCGTCCCACTAACTGCTTTGGAAAGCTGGGCTATAGCTGGAATGAGAGCGCTCCGGCCGTTACGCTACTGGAAACGCTGGAAGCCCTGGCCGAATGCCAGCGAGCTGGAAAAATCCGCTACATCGGTGTCTCTAACGAAACGGCCTTTGGCGTGATGCGCTATCTGCACCTGGCAGACAAACATGACCTGCCCCGCATCGTCACCATCCAGAATCCATACAGCCTGCTCAACCGCAGCTATGAAGTGGGTCTGGCCGAAGTGACGCAATACGAAGAGGTGGAATTGCTCGCCTATTCATGTCTGGGCTTTGGTACGTTGACAGGGAAATACCTTAACGGCGCGAAACCTGCCGGAGCGCGTAACACCTTGTTCAGCCGCTTTACCCGCTACAGCGGTGAGCAGACACAAAAAGCCGTGGCGGCCTATGTGGATATCGCGAAACGTCACGGTCTTGATCCGGCTCAGATGGCTCTGGCCTTCGTGCGTCGTCAGCCGTTTGTTGCCAGCACTCTGCTGGGCGCAACGACCATGGAACAGCTGAAAACGAACATCGAGAGTTTCCATCTGAATCTGAGTGAAGAGGTATTAGCAGAGATTGAAGCGGTGCATCAGGTATACACCTACCCGGCACCGTAATAAAAGCAAACGGCAACCTGGTTGCCGTTTTTAATGTTTGCGCCCTCTCCCGTAGGAGAGGGCCGTGGTGAGGGCGTCAGGCCGCTCTTATCAACGGCGACGCTGCCAGATCCATAATCCGGCAATCGCCAGCGCAAACAGCGCACCGAATCCTACGCCAATCCCCACCACCGGCACACCGACTTTAACGGCCAGCGAATAGAGCCCCAGCATTAACAGCATCGCCAGGTTTTCACCGAGGTTTTGCACTGCAATGGCATTCCCTGCGCCGACGGTCTGCTTGCCGCGTTCCTGCAACAGCGCATTGAGCGGCACAACGAAAAAGCCCCCCAGAATACCAATCAGGACAAGCAGCGCGTAGGCGGGTAGCAAGGCGTGTTGCAGCGAGAAGATAAGCACCACCACGCCAATCAGGATCCCCGCAGGCATGCAGCGCGCAACGGTCTCAAGCGTCACCAGCTTCGCCGCCGCGCCAGCCCCAACGACAATCCCAATCGCCACCATTGCGTTAAGATAAGTTGGTGTCGCATTGTCAGTAATCCCCAGCGCCACCGGCACCCACAGCACCAGCAGAAAACGCAGCGTGACGCCTGCGCCCCAGAACATGCTGGTGCCCATCAGGGAGAAGCGCGTTTCACCGTTACGCCACAGCACGCGGCAGGCGTTGAAGAAACTGCCTGTCATAGGCGTAAAGCGCCAGGATTGCCCCGGGCGAGCCACCGGCAATTTTGGAATAAACAGGTTGGCTACCACCGCCCCGCCATACACCACTGCACACACGCTCAGCGCCGCCAGCACATGCCAGTCAGCCAGTACGCCCCCTGCGACAGAACCGAGCAGGATCGCCGCAATGGTAGAGGACTCCATCAGCCCGTTGGCTTTCACCAGCTTATCGCCGGTCGTGAGTTCCCCCAGGATGCCATACTTCGCCGGGGAGTACGCCGCTGCGCCAATGCCCACCAGCGTGTAGCCGATAAACGGGTTAATACCAAAACAAATACTGGCGGCGCCCAGCAGTTTAAGGCCGTTCGCAAACATCATCACCCGGCCTTTCGGGAAGCTGTCCGCCACCTGTCCGACAAACGGAGCGAAAATAATGTAAGCACCCACAAACACCATCTGCAGGATGGGCTGGCTCCAGTCCGGATAAAACTCGGCCTTCAGCAATGCCAGGGTGGCAAACAGTAACGCATTGTCACCAAAGGCAGAGAAAAACTGGGCGGCAATGACCGCCATCATGCCCTTCGACCAGAGGGAAGTGTTAGTGTGTACTGACTCACGCATTTTGCTGTTCCGCCTCGTCAACCATACCCTTCAGGGTCACGAAATCAGGCTTACCGCTACCCAGCACCGGAAGCTGCTTCAGGTAACGAATATCGCGCGGTACCGCCAGCTCAGGAATGCCATGTTCACGCGCATGCTGTAGCAACCGGTCGCGTTTCAGTTCGCTGTCGGTGGTGAACAACACCAGTGCTTCGCCTTTGCTGGCATCGCTCTTCACAACCGTAGCATGCAGCTTGTCAGCGGATACCGCTGTCGCCAGTTGCTCAACCATCTCCAGCGAGACCATCTCACCCGCAATTTTGGCGAAGCGTTTAGCCCGGCCCTGGATCTGCACAAAGCCCTGTTCATCGAAACGGACAATATCTCCGGTGTCATACCAGCCCGTCTCACTCTCGCCATTGACGTTTTCCGCCGTCGGCACTTCCAGCACGCCCGGATTTTCCACGCGCAGATAACCGTTCATCACGTTTGGCCCCTTGAGTTGCAGACGGCCACCGTCCTCAATGCCAGGTACCGCCAGCAGACGCGCATCCATTCCCGGCAGAATACGGCCCACCGTCCCCGGCTTCGCCGCCATCGGCACGTTGATCGAGACCACCGGCGCGCACTCAGTAACGCCATAGCCTTCAAGAATGCGCAGACCAAACTTGTCCTGCCAAATCTGGCGCGTGCTCTCCTGCAGTTTTTCCGCCCCGGCCACCACATAGCGCACGCGGTAAAAGTCATACGGATTGGCAAAGCGCGCGTAATTACCGAGGAAGGTTGAGGTGCCAAACAGCACGGTGCAGTTACGGTCATACACCAGCTCCGGCACAATGCGATAATGGAGCGGGCTTGGGTAAAGGAACACTTCGGCACCGGTCAACAGCGGGGTAAAAAGCCCCACCGTCAGGCCAAAGGAGTGGAACAGCGGCAGCGCCGACATGAACCGGTCATTGGCGGTAAAGTCAGCAATACTTTTAATCTGCTCCACGTTTGCCAGAATGCTCTTGTGACTGTGAACCACCCCTTTCGGGTTTCCCTCTGAGCCAGAGGTAAAGAGGATAATGGCGTCATCTTCCGGCTGCTGTTTGACCTGGGCCAGACGCGGCATCAGCAGGTGAGCGAAAATCCACAGCTTGTCACCCGCCGTCACGTCCGCTTTCAGATCTTCCAGGAAGACCCAGCGTACCTGCGTCAGCTGCTCCGGCAGGTGCCACAGCTTGCCTTTATCGAGGAACTGGCGCGAGGTGAAAACGGTATTGATTTGAGCCGCGGTGATGGCACTGGTCAGCCCTTTTACGCCCGCCGTGTAGTTCATCATCGCCGGGATCCGGCCCCGGGAAACCGCGCCAAAAATCACCGCCGCGCTGATCCCGGCGTTAGGCAGCATCAGGCCAATCTTCTCGCCTTTCTGGCTGTATTTCTCAAGGATACGTCCCACGAACAGGGTTTTGGTCAGCAGCTTGCGATAGGTGTCCGGGGTGAAGTTAATGTCTTCAATGCAGTTTTTCTTCGCGCCATAGCGGTACTGCGCCGACAGCAGAGATTCATAGAGCGTTTCGCGCGGGCGGACGGCCATCCGCGCTTCCATCATAATCTGGTGCAGCATTTCACCGGCGATTTTACGGCGGTCACGCGCACGCGGCGCGTCGGGCATCGGTAATGAGGTTGGCGGCAGAATATGCAGGGTGATTTTCGGGAACAGGCGCTGCTTCACTAACCCTTTCAGACGACTGAAATGGGTGAGCTCCGCCCCTTCAATACGCAGTGGCACAACGGTCGCTTTTGACTTCGCCGCCACAAACCCTGCCCCGTCGTAGATTTTCATCAGCGAGCCGGTGACCGAGATCCGCCCTTCCGGGAAAATCACCACCGGACGTCCCTGCTCAACCAGACGTACCAGATGTTTAATCATCATCGGTTTTGTCGGGTCGAGCGGCACAAAATCAATCAGCGGGGTGAGCCAGCGCATGTACCACTGCTGACTAATAGAGGTATAGACCGCAAACACCGGGCGCACAGGCAGAAACAGCGCCAGCAGGATGCCGTCGATAAAGGAAACATGGTTTGGTGTGATAAGTACACGCTCGCCGCGGAGCGCCGTTGCATCGCCCGTTAAACGGACGCGAAAGAGGATACGGAACAGTGTGCGAAAGAACCCAAAAAGCATCTCAACTCCCTTTGCCAGCCAGTGTGAAGGGTAAGTAAATGGTGGCAGATTACACGAGAAGTGGTACAGGAGCGACAGCAAAAATAGAGGCGAAAAAAAACCTGCGCATCCGCGCAGGTTGGTGCAAGAGATGAGTACGAAACCGTACTAAGAAATCTCACCAATCAATACCTCTGGGATCTCAACTTTATCAATGTCGTCTTCTTTCCCGCTATCGGACAATCGCAACAGCCTGAGGCAAAGTGTAACTAAAGGTTCAGATTGACATTATTCCGACATGTCTGGCCGTGTAACGATTACACCGCCGGGGTTGTGCTGCGTCACGTTTGTGGAGAGGGAAAGTGCGCCCCCCTTGAATGCACGGCGCTTTTCCGCAACACTTATTGGCGTGTAAACGCTTACCCCCACTAAGAAGGTAATGAATGGCGACAATAAAGGATGTGGCCCGTCTGGCAGGTGTTTCCGTCGCGACCGTGTCGCGCGTGATCAACGACTCCCCAAAAGCCAGTGACGCATCACGCCAGGCGGTGCAAAACGCCATGGAATCTCTGAACTACCATCCCAATGCTAACGCTCGTGCGCTCGCTCAACAGTCAACCGAAACCATCGGGCTGGTTGTCGGTGATGTCTCTGACCCCTTTTTCGGCGCCATGGTGAAAGCGGTTGAGCAGGTTTCTTATCAGACCGGGAATTTTTTGCTGATCGGCAATGGCTATCACAATGAACAAAAAGAACGCCAGGCTATCGAGCAACTGATCCGCCACCGCTGCGCGGCGCTGGTTGTCCATGCCAAAATGATCCCCGACGCCGAACTCATTCATCTGATGAAGCAGATCCCCGGCATGGTGATCATCAACCGGATTATTCCCGGGTTTGAGAAACGCTGCGTGGCGCTCGACGACCGCTACGGTGCCTGGCTTGCCACCCGCCATCTGATTCAACAGGGTCACACCCGCATTGGTTATCTCTGCTCAAACCACCCCATTTCCGATGCCGAAGATCGCCTGCAGGGGTATTACGATGCCCTGCGCGAAAACGGTCTGCCGTGCAATGACCGGCTGGTGGCTTACGGTGAACCCGACGAGAGCGGCGGCGAACAGGCAATGACAGAGCTGTTAGGACGTGGAAGGAACTTCACCGCTGTCGCCAGCTATAACGACTCGATGGCAGCCGGGGCAATGGGGGTGTTAAATGACAACGGGATTGAGGTACCGGGAGAAATTTCCCTTATTGGCTTCGATGATGTGCTGGTCTCCCGCTACGTGCGCCCTCGCCTGACCACCGTCCGCTACCCCATTATCACCATGGCCACGCAGGCGGCCGAGCTGGCGTTAGCACTCGCCGAGCAGCGTCAGCCACCGGAAATCACCCACCTGTTTAGTCCAACGTTAGTGCGCCGTCACTCTGTTGGGGCACCCGCCGAAGCCCCGGACGAATAGCGATAGAGATGTACCGTTTTGTCCGGGTACTCCAGCGCATCGCCGATATACTGCCAGCCGTAACGTTCGTAGAAGTCACGGCAGGCAGACCAGAGATGCAACGTGTCATACCCGGCCTGTGCGGCATAGTGGATAACATGCTTTTGCAGCAGCCCCGCCAGCCCCTTGCCTCGCGCCGCATCATCCACATACAGGGCTGCCAGCCAGGGGCAAAGATCCTGTCGGGTGATCAGATCGCAGCGCCAGAGCCCCACGGTGCCTACAAGCTGTTCGTTCTCCAGGGCAATAAAGGTCAGCGGTAATGCGCCCGGCGTCTGGCTGTGCTCAACAATACTGTGGAAAAACGCCCGGGGCAGGCCGTCGCCAAAGGCCTGCCAGATCCAGTAGGTCACCTGCTCCGCATACTGCGGTGCGGCGTAGAGCGGCAGAATAGTCATACCAGCTTCCCCTGGAAAATAGGCACAGATTCAAAGAGATAGCCGTCAAAGTCCGGCGCGTCTTCGTCTGAGAGTTCAAGTAAGCTTTTTTTCACGTTTTCCAAATGCTGGAACATTGCCTGCCAGGCGCCCATGACGTCACGGCGGCGCAGCGCGGCCAGGATGGTTTGCCGGTCACCCAGCCATTTCAGGCGGTACGCGCGGCTGGCGATGTGGCCATTAAACTGCTGCCACAGCGGACTGCTGTCCATGTGATGCCAGATACTCTCCACCGTCGCCAGCAGCATCTGATTTTGCGTCGCGCCCGCCAGGACCAGATGGAACATCTTATTGTTGTCCTGACTATTATCGTCGGCGGCAATCGCGCGTTGCTCCTGCTCGATAATACGGCGCAGATTGTCGATGTCTGCACGGGTCGCCATTTTGGCGGCAAACGCGGCAATATTGCTTTCGAGGAGCTGACGGGCCTGTAAAATCTCAAACGGCCCCACGTCGCTATTGAGAAAACGCTCTTCTTCGTTTTCATGCTCTTCGGGGATGCGCATCACATAAACACCGGAGCCCTGGCGAATATCCACCGTGCCCTGCAACTCCAGCATCAGTAAGGCCTCGCGCACGATGGTGCGGCTTACGCCGTACTTCTCGGCAATATTGCGCTCAGGAGGAAGGCGCGAACCAACGGGATAGTGCCCCTGGATAATCTGCGCCCGTAAATCCTCGCCAATTTCCTGGTACTGTTTTTTTTCCGGCAGGATGACAGCCTTATCCACGTTTTCACCTGTTTTTTCAGTTAATGCGCAGACCGGGCGTCCTCCCGGCCAGTTTGTGCGCTATTTTACCAGAACCGGCATGCTTTTCGCCTACTTCCATTCATCATCAACCTGAAGCGTGAGCCTCCGCGTATCGCGTAGCTGCCGGAACCAGGAGGCTGATTTTTTTGCACGTCTGGCACGCTGGTTATCCAGATCGATCTCAATCAACCCGTAGCGGTTTTTAAACGCGTTCATCGGCGAGACGTTGTCGGTAAATGCCCACAGCATATAGCCATGGCAGTTCGCCCCCTCCTCCCGCGCCAGCAGTGTGTAGTAGAGGTGTTCGCTGATGAAATCGATGCGGTAAGTGTCGTCGATAATCCCATCGCGATTGCGAAATTGCGCTTCGTTTTCCACTCCCATTCCGCTTTCCGCCACGAACCAGTCGATATTGCGATAGTCTTTTTTAATCCGCATCGCCATGTCGTAAATAATGCGCGGGTAGATCTCCCAGCCGCGGGAGCGGTTCATTCGCCGCCCCGGCAGTTCAAACGGCTCGTAGTAGTATGCCGGGTGGAATGGCGTGTCCGGATGCCAGGCGCGGGAAGGTGCCTTCACACGGTGCGGGTAGTAGAGGTTAATCCCCAGTTCGTCGACGGTGTTATCCGCAATCAGCGCCAGCTCGACCGCGGTGTACTCCCACTCAACCTGATGCTGCTCCAGCAGGGTAAAAAGCTCTGCGGGATAGCGCCCGTGTACCAGCGGGTCGAGGAAGACGCGGTTGTAGAACAGATCGTACATCTCAGCGGCCCGCACGTCATGCGGTGCGCGGGAGCGGGGATAGGTCACCTCCGGGTTGAGAATACAGCCCACAGAACCGCGATGGCCTTTCTCGCGAAACAGCTTCACCACCTTTGCCGTCGCCAGCACCTTATGGTGATTCCACTGCATCCAGGTGCCGGTGTTCTGCTCATACGGCCAACGCAGCGCGTCCAGATAGACGCGGGTCTGCACGACAATCGGCTCGTTGAAGGTAAACCAGCGGGTCACTTTACCGTGGTAGCGTGCAAAGACCTTTTCCGCATAGCGGACAAACAGCTCAACCACATGCTTTGACGCCCAGCCGCCGTAGGTATCCAGCAGCACGCCCGGCAGTTCGTAATGTTCGAGGCAGATCATCGGCTCAATGCCCTGACGGTGCATCTCATCGAACAGCGCGTCGTAGTAGGCAGCGTACTCTTCATCCACCGTCGCGTTTTCGTAGTCGGTTAAAAAGCGTGACCAGTTGATCGAGGTGCGGTAGTGCGTCAGCCCCGCCTGCTTCATCAGGGCCACATCCTCGCGAAAACGGTTGATAAAATCGGTCGCCACCGCCGGGCCATAGCCGTTGTGCCAGACGTGACGGTCATTCTTGTACCAGAGATCGATCCATGAATCCTGCCCCGGCTTTTTACCGCTCCAGCCTTCGGTCTGCCAGGCCGATGCGGCCGCGCCGAGAATAAAATCCTGCGGTATGGCTATCTGTTTTGTGCTCATCGCATCCTCACGGGTTGTCAGTGGCCTGCTGTAGCGCGGCCTGCTCTGCGCGGCGTGAAGCGATTTTCACAAACGGCAGATAGATAATGACGGCAGTCACAATGCAGATGAGCTGGGTGATCACCGCCCCCATCGAACCTGCCGTAGAGAGCCAGGCGTTGATCAGCGGCGGCGTCGTCCATGGCACCATCACCACCGCTTTACCGGCAAACCCGGTCACGGTGGCGAAGTAGCCGATGGAGCCCGTCACCAGTGGAGTGATAATGAAGGGAATGGCGAGGATCGGGTTAAGCATGATTGGCATACCGAAGATCACCGGCTCGTTGATATTAAAAATCCCCGGGCCGATGGAAAGCTTGGCGATCTCTTTCATCTCTTTGCGTTTGGTGGCAATCATCACCGCGATCAGCAGGCCGATAGTCAGGCCCGAACCGCCGATGCTCATATATACATCCCAGAACGGCATGGTGATGATGTTCGGCACCTCTTTACCCTGCTCAAACGCGCTCATGTTGACGGTGATCGCCCCCAGCAGCAGCGGCTC
>NZ_JALW01000049.1:0-72273 GCF_000710795.1 Enterobacter sp. T1-1
ATGAAAAAGCTGGGAAAAGAGTACAGTAATATGGTCATGGTGGCATGACCATATTACTGGGGATCCCTCAGCCCTGTGGGAGAGGGCCGGGTGAAGGCATCAGGCATTAGCCGTAATCAAGGCGCGCTCATTCACCCCGCGCCTCATCACTCGCTCCAGCACCTCCGCTTCCAGCTCTGCCAGTCTGGCCGATCCCACACGGCGAGGGCGTGGAATATCCACCGTCAGATCCAGACCAATTTTTCCCTCTTCTATTAACAGCACCCGGTCGGCCATGGCGACGGCTTCGCTCACGTCGTGCGTCACCAGCAGGACCGTAAAACCGTGCTCCTGCCAGAGCGAGGCAATTAAATCCTGCATCTCAATCCGCGTCAGGGCATCAAGTGCCCCGAGCGGCTCATCGAGCAGCAGCAGGCCTGGACGATGTATCAACGCCCGCGCCAGCGCTACGCGCTGTTTTTGCCCGCCTGAGAGGGCAGCAGGCCATTCACCAGCGCGATCCTCTAGCCCGACGGCGGCCAGCGCCTGACGCGCCTCCTCCCGCCAGTGACCTTTCAGCCCCAGCCCGACGTTATCCATCACCGTTTTCCAGGGCAGCAGGCGCGCATCCTGAAACATCATGCGGGTATCATCCTGAATATTGGCCAGCGGCGTTGTCCCTGCCAGAATCTCCCCTCCATTTGGCGCTTCCAGTCCGGCTAACAGGCGCAGCAGCGTACTCTTGCCGCCGCCGCTGCGGCCGACAACGGCCACAAATTGTCCGGCGGGGATATGCAGATCCAGGGCGTTAAGAATGGTTTTGTCGCCGTAGCGTTTCGTGACGCCGTTAAGTAACAGCGGTGTCCCCTGAGTGAGTCGGGCGGTATTCATGCTTTCGCCTCCTGAGAGAAATAGGCCGGGTTCCAGCGCAGCCAGCTGCGTTCCAGCCACTGGGCGCTGACGTCAGCAAGTTTGCCCAGCAGGGCATAAAGGATAATGGCGACTACCACCACGTCCGTTTGCAGGAATTCGCGGGCGTTCATTGCCAGATAGCCAATGCCGGAGTTGGCTGAAATGGTCTCCGCGACGATCAGCGTCAGCCACATCAGGCCGAGCGCAAAGCGAACGCCAACCATAATGGAGGGCAGGGCGCCCGGCAGCAGCACGTTGATAAACAGGGCAAATCCTGATAATCCGTAGCTGCGTGCCATCTCAACCAGCCCGCGATCGATATTGCGGATCCCATGCCAGGTATTGATGTAAATCGGGAACAGCGTGCCCAGCGCCACGAGGAAAATTTTGGCGCTCTCATCGATACCAAACCACAGAATGACCAGGGGGATCAGCGCCAGATGCGGTACGTTGCGCAGCATCTGAATGGAGGTATCCAGCAACCGTTCCCCCCAGCGGGACAGGCCGCTGATCAACCCCAGCGTCAGGCCGATGCTCCCGCCGATGGCAAACCCAATCACCGCGCGCCAGGAGCTAATGGCCAGGTGCTGCCACAGCTCGCCGCTGGCACTCAGCGACCAGAAGGCTTCGATTACGCCCTCCGGAGAGGGCAGGATACGGCTCGACAGCCAGCCGGTGGAGGAGGCCAGTTGCCAGATAAGGACGATGCCGACAGGTAAAAACCACGGGGCGGCGCGCAACAGCCATTTTTGTGAGGTGAGAGACATAGCCACTCCTTAGCTTTGCGCGACTTTACGCGGAATAAACTCGTTGGCCACGGCTTCGCCCTGAAGCTGCAGCTGGCGGGGCTGCGGAATGTCCGGGATAGCGACATCCAGATGCGGGAACAGCAGTTCACCCACTTTGTATGCCTCCTCAAGATGCGGATAGCCCGAGAGGATAAAGCTGTCGATACCCAGCTCAGCATATTCATTGATACGCGCCGCCACGGTCGGGCCGTCACCCACCAGCGCAGTACCCGCACCACCACGTACCAGGCCGACACCCGCCCAGAGATTGGGGCTGATCTCCAGATTCTCGCGTTTGCCGTTATGTAACGAAGCCATCCGGTGCTGTCCTACGGAGTCGGTTTTCGCAAATGCCGCCTGCGCTTTGGCGATGGTCTCATCGTCCAGATGCGAGATCAGCCGGTCAGCGGCCTGCCAGGCCTCTTCGTTGGTTTCACGCACAATCACGTGCAGGCGAATGCCAAAGCGCACCTTTCGGCCGTGGGCGGCGGCTTTGGCCCGCACCTGGGCAATTTTATCTTTCACCAGTTCAGGTGGCTCCCCCCAGGTCAGATAGAGATCGACCTGTTCTGCCGCCAGATCCTGTGCCACATCCGACGATCCGCCGAAGTAGAGCGGTGGACGCGGCTGCTGTACCGGAGGAAAGTAGAGTTTCGCGTCGCGAACATGAATATGCTTGCCATCGAAGGTGACCGTTTCCCCCTCAAGCAGACGTCGCCAGACGCGGGTAAACTCGGCGGAGGCCTCATAGCGTTCCGTATGATCGAGGAACACGCCGTCACCGGCCAGTTCCTGCGGATCGCTGCCGGTGACCAGGTTAAACAGCGCGCGTCCGTTGGAGAGCCTGTCGAGCGTTGCCGCCTGACGTGCGGCAACGGTCGGGGAAACCACGCTCGGACGCAATGCCACCAGGAATTTCAGGCGCTGGGTGACCGGGATCATCGACGCGGCGACCAGCCAGGCGTCTTCGCACGAGCGTCCGGTGGGGATCAGCACGCCGGTGAAACCGATTCGGTCTGCCGCCTGCGCAATCTGCTGCAGATAGCCGTGGTCAACCGGGCGCGACCCCTCTTCGGTACCAAGATAGTGTCCATCACCGTGGGTGGGTAAAAACCAGAAAAGATTCAGACTCATGATTTGGCTCCTTCTTTGGCTGCGGGTTGCCAGATGCGTTCGCGAATGTTCACCTGTTTTGGGACTAAGCGGTTTTGATAAAAGAGGTCGGCAGTCTGTTGTTGCAGGGCTGCAACATGCGCGTCCACCGGGATAATGGTGGTGGGTGGACGGTGGTTGAGGTAGCTCGCGATCACCGCCTCCGGTAAGCCCATGGTTTTCGCCAGCAGGGTGATGCTCTCCGGGCGCTGGCTTTGCGTCAGGGTATCGGCTTCGGTAAAGGTATTCAGGACCTCCTGAACAAAGGCACCGTTTTTCTCTGCATACGGACGGGCTGCAAGGTAGAACGAACCGGTCTGTTTCAGGGTTGTGCCATCTTTCAATACCCGTACGCCGCCCTGAAGTAATGCCGCGGAGTAGTAAGGATCCCAGATAGCCCACGCGTCGACATTGCCTTGCTGGAAGGCGGCGCGGGCATCAGCAGGGGTCAGATAGACGGGCTGAATATCGGTGAACTTTAGCCCGGCCTCCTGCAGAGCGCGGAGTAGCAGGTTGTGCGAGCTGGAACCTTTCTGGAATGCGACTTTGTGACCTTTGAGTTCGGCGACATTTTTAATGGCGCTATTTTCCGGCACCAGAATCACCTCGGCTTTAGGTTTTGGTGGCTCAACGCCAACGTAGACCAGATCGGCTCCGGCCGCCTGCGCAAAGATCGGTGGAATATCGCCAGTACTGCCTAAATCGATGCTTCCAACGTTCAGCGCCTCCAGCATTTGTGGCCCGGCAGGAAACTCCACCCAGGAGAATTTGGTCTGTGGGAAGCGTTTTTCCAAAAGCTGGTGGCTTTTTGCCAGCACCATACTGACGCTGCCTTTCTGGTAACCAATGCGCAAACTGTCAGGTGCCGTCTCTGCTGCATGGGTCAGGGACGAGAGTGTGAGCAGACCAGCCAGGCTGATACGGGTAAGTGTTTTAAACATGTGCGACTCCTTGTGGCTGTCCAAACGCAGGTGCCTGAATATCGCGACGGTGCAGGGCATGCCAGAATGTCTCCAGCGCAGTGTCGAGCCGGGTTTGCAGATTCGGTGTGAAATGCGGCTTGTGCTGGTAATCGATAACCTGCGAGTCATCGGCAAAAACGCCGTGCAGGATCTCCTGCGCCTTCAACGCGTTCAGTACCGGCTTCAGGGCGTAATCCACGGCCAGTAAATGGGCAACCGTGCCGCCCGTAGCCAGCGGCAACACCACTTTTCCATCAAGTGCACGTTCAGGCAGCAGATCGAGCAAGGTTTTCAGTGCGCCGGAAAATGAGGCTTTATAAATCGGGGTCGCGACGATAAGCCCGTCAGCACTTTTTAGCTGTTCAATCAGGGTTTTCAATGCCGGACTGTCAAAGCGCGCGTAGAGCAGATCCTCAGGTTCAAAGTTGTGCAGATTCCAGTGGCACACTTCCACATCCAGCGCATTAAGCCTTTCGCGGGCATATTCCAGCAGGGCGCTGGAACGAGAAGGGAAACGTGGACTTCCGGCCAGGGTGATGACGCGCATGTGTGCTCCTTATAACTAATTGTTTGCTTTTATCTAACATTCATAACAATTTTCAGGAGTGTGACACTGCGTGGTTATTCCACTAAATGATTTATCTGCAATTAAAATGCGAAAAAGCGCATAAGAAGTGTACGGGGAAGTAAACGTTTGCGTTTTACGCTGATTTTTTTGCCGCAGGTCAATTCCCTTTCCGGGCAGGATCGCACATAATCCCCTCCCGGTTTGCACACCGGGAATCCAGGAGAGTTCATGTACTACCCCTTCGTTCGTAAAGCCCTTTTCCAGCTCGACCCTGAGCGCGCTCATGAATTTACATTCCAGCAATTACGCCGTATTACGGGAACGCCGCTGGCCGCGCTGGTGCGTCAGAACGTGCCGGAAAAACCTGTGCAGTGCATGGGTCTGACCTTTAAAAACCCGCTGGGTCTGGCGGCAGGTCTGGATAAAAATGGCGAGTGCATTGATGCCCTGGGCGCGATGGGCTTTGGTTCCATCGAAATCGGTACCGTCACACCGCGTCCACAGCCGGGTAATGATAAGCCGCGTTTGTTCCGCCTGGTCGAAGCCGAGGGGCTGATCAACCGCATGGGCTTTAATAATCTCGGCGTGGATCATCTCGTAGAAAACGTTAAAAAAGCCCATTTTGATGGTGTATTAGGCATCAATATTGGCAAAAATAAAGACACGCCGGTTGAGCAGGGTAAAGATGACTACCTGATTTGTATGGAAAAAGTCTATGCCTATGCCGGTTATATCGCCGTGAATATTTCATCGCCGAATACCCCGGGGCTACGTTCTCTGCAATATGGTGAAGCGCTGGACGATCTTCTCAGCGCCATTAAAAATAAACAAAATGAGCTGCAGGCGATCCATCATAAATATGTTCCGGTGGCGGTTAAGATCGCACCGGATCTTTCTGCTGAAGAATTGATCCAGGTTGCCGACAGCTTAGTTCGCCATAATATTGATGGTGTGATTGCGACCAATACGACGCTCGATCGCTCCCTCGTCCAGGGAATGAAAAACTGTGACGAAGCGGGTGGGTTAAGTGGACGTCCGGTACAATTAAAAAGTACGGAAATTATTCGGGCGCTCTCCGCCGAATTAAAAGGTCGCCTGCCAATAATCGGTGTCGGTGGTATCGATTCGGTGATTGCTGCGCGCGAGAAGATGGCTGCGGGCGCCTCACTGGTGCAAATCTATTCCGGCTTTATTTTTAAAGGCCCGCCGCTCATAAAAGAAATCGTTACTCATATCTAATCTTTTCTCTTAATCAGACAACCAGGGCTTTATTTCCAGCCCTGGTTGTTTTATATTCCGTCACTGTTGCTTATTTAGACATTATAGTCTTTTATTAATGGTGTTATAAACGAAGCGGCGAATGGGACATTTTTAGTACAGGACGTTTGGGTACGGGAGAGACACATGCGAATTAAACCTGACGATAACTGGCGCTGGTATTTTTGTGAAGAGCATGACCGAATGATGCTCGATTTAGCCAATGGCATGTTGTTCCGTTCTCGTTTTGCGCGTCGAATGTTAACCCCGGACGCTTTCTCCCCGTCTGGCTTTTGTGTAGACGATGCTGCGCTTTATTTTTCCTTTGAAGAGAAATGCCGTGACCTGCTGCTCTCAAAAGAACAGCGTGCCGAACTGATATTAAACGCGCTGGTGGCGATTCGTTTTCTGAAACCGCAAATGCCGAAAAGCTGGCATTTTCTGCCGCATGATATGAACTGGACGCCGGCCACGGGCGATGCGGCCAGCGTCAACCTGAGCGATACCGCACAAGAGGTGAGTTTACTGGTGGTGGAACCTGGCGAAAATGCCGCGCTTTGTCTGCTGGCCCAGCCCAGCGTGACCATTGCCGGGCGGACGATGCAGCTCGGGGATGCCATTAAGGTCATGAATGACAGGCTGAAACCGCAGCTGCGCGTGGATTCATTCAGCCTGGAACAGGCGGTTTAAGCTTCCAGCTGTATCGACGTTTTTGGAATACAGCTACAGCACAGGATCGTCCCGTCATCACCGATTGCGGATTTCTTCAGCGCACTGACGTCGCCCCCGACCAGCTTGATTCGACAGCAACCACAGATACCCGCCCGACAGGAATACGGGATACGGATCCCGGCTTGCTCCAACTGCTCAAGTATCACCTGCTGATTGTTACCCCGTATAACGCGGCCCTGCCAGTGAATATCCACTGCCGAACTGGCTTGCGTCTCAACCTCTACCGTTTCTTCTTCCTGACCCGCACCGTACACGCGCGCAGGCCCACGGGTGAGAATTTCCACCTCGTCACCCACGCGGATCACTCCGCTTGAGCGCGGAATAAGATTCTGGCCGAAATCCACGTCGCCATTATCCTGCGCGGTACGGAATGTTTGCAGGGTTTTCAGCGGCTCGCCGGAAGGATGCTTCAGGCCTTTCACCGGACTTACGGTGGTGAAAATGCAGCGGCTGCACGGCTTAACGACATCAAAAATGACGCTGCCGATGCGGATGACTTTCCAGGTATCTTCCTCCCAGGCTTCCGTACCGGTCACCACCAGATTCGGGCGAAATTGCTCCATCTGCACGCTGGCCTTACAGCGACGCTGCAGGTCACGCAACGAGGCTTCGCTGGTTAACAGGAACGGGAAACCATCGGCAAACGAGAGGGGAACCGCGTCGTGGCGCTTGACGCGTCGCGTCAGCGCCGGACCCACCCAGCGCAGCTGTACCTCGCGGGAGAAGAAGCCGCTCAGCCAGCGGTTAATTTCGTCCGGAGCGATGCGAGCGGTAAAATGATTGCCCCACACTTCCGTTGGCGCATCGACAGGCGCAAAATCAGCAAAGCGAATCACCACGCTTGAGCCATCCGGGGCGGTGAGGTGGAGGCCGTCATGCAGCGGCGAAGGCGTAAAACGCACCATCTGCGGGAACTGGCGTGCGGTAATGAACGTACCGTCAGGCTCGGTGACCATAAAAATACGATCGAAGGCAAATCCACTGATGTCAGCCAGGGCGTGAGAAACGCCGATACCGCGCATGGATTTCACCGGATGAATAAAAAGCCTGGATAACGTCGCCACTGTGCACAGTCCCTCGAATGAAAATAAGCCTTCAACTTTATGACATACACGTCATATTAGCTATAATGCGCGACAATTTTCTTAGAGTAAAAGTGACGATATGAATTCTCTGTTTGCCAGTACGGCCCGTGGGCTGGAAGAGCTGTTAAAAACTGAACTGGAAGCCCTGGGCGCGCAAGAGTGCCAGGTGGTTCAGGGTGGTGTCCATTTTGAGGGCGACACACGGCTTATTTACCAGAGCCTGATGTGGAGCCGCCTGGCGTCGCGCATCATGCTGCCGATGAAAGAGTGCAAGGTCTACAGCGATCTTGATCTCTATACCGGCGTACAGATGATCGACTGGACAGAGATCTTCACGCCAGACGCGACCTTCGCGGTGCATTTTAACGGTGTAAACGATGAGATCCGCAACAGCCAGTACGGCGCGCTGCGCGTGAAAGATGCCATCGTGGACTGCTTTACCCGTAAAAACAAAGAACGACCAAACGTCGATCGTGAAAACCCGGATCTGCGCATTAACGTCTGGCTCAATGGCGATACCGCCAGCATCTCTCTGGATCTGAGCGGGGCAGGTCTGCATCTGCGTGGCTACCGCGATCGCACCGGTATGGCGCCCATCAAAGAAACGCTGGCCGCCGCCATCGTGATGCGCTCCGGCTGGCTGCCGGACACGCCGCTGCTCGACCCAATGTGTGGTTCCGGTACGCTGCTGATTGAAGCCGCGATGCTGGCCACCGACCGCGCTCCCGGCCTGCATCGCGGCCACTGGGGCTTTAGCGGCTGGGCGCAGCACGATGAAGCACTCTGGAAAGAGGTCAAAGCCGAAGCGCAGGCCCGTGCGCGTAAAGGCCTGGCGGAGTACACCTCCCATTTCTATGGATCTGACAGCGACCCGCGCGTCATTGAACGCGCGCGCAGCAATGCCCGTCGCGCAGGTATCGGTGAGCTGGTGACCTTTGAAGTGAAAGATGTCGCGAACCTGACCAACCCGCTGCCGAAAGGCCCCTACGGTACCGTTATCAGCAACCCGCCATACGGCGAGCGTCTGGATAGCGAACCGGCGCTGATTGCCCTGCACAGCCTGCTGGGCCGCAATATGAAAGACTACTTTGGCGGCTGGAATCTTTCCCTGTTTAGCGCTTCACCAGAACTGCTGAGCTGTCTGCAGCTGCGCGCCGATCGCCAGTTTAAGGCGAAGAATGGCCCGCTGGACTGTGTGCAGAAAAACTACCATCTGGCAGAGAAAGCGGCGGACAGCAAACCGTCCGGTGTGGCGGAAGATTACGCTAACCGTCTGCGCAAGAACCTGAAGAAATTTGAAAAATGGGCCAAACAGGAAGGCATTGAATGCTATCGCCTGTATGACGCCGATCTGCCGGAGTACAACGTGGCGGTTGACCGCTATGCAGACTGGGTGGTGATTCAGGAATATGCTCCACCAAAAACCATTGATGCGCAAAAAGCGCGCCAGCGCATGCTGGACGTGATCGCAGCGACGATTGCCGTGCTTGGCATCGCGCCAAACAAACTGGTGCTGAAAACCCGCGAGCGTCAGAAAGGGAAAAACCAGTATCAGAAGATGGGTGAGAAGGGCGACTTTATTGAAGTGGGTGAATACAACGCTCGCCTGTGGGTTAACCTGACGGATTACCTCGATACCGGGCTGTTCCTCGACCACCGCATTGCCCGTCGTATGCTGGGCCAGATGAGCAAAGGTAAGGACTTCCTTAACCTGTTTTCCTACACCGGTAGCGCCAGCGTGCATGCGGGCCTGGGCGGCGCGCGCAGCACCACTACGGTGGATATGTCGCGCACCTATCTGGAGTGGGCGGAGCGCAACCTGCGTCTCAATGGCCTGACCGGACGCCAGCATCGTCTGATGCAGGCCGATGTCCTGGGCTGGCTGCGTGACACCGATGAACAGTTCGATCTGATCTTCATCGATCCGCCAACGTTCTCCAACTCCAAGCGTATGGAGGATAGCTTTGATGTACAACGCGATCACCTGCGCCTGATGACCGACCTGAAGCGCCTCCTGCGTAAAGGCGGCACGATTATGTTCTCGAATAACAAACGCGGTTTCCGCATGGATCACGACGGCCTGGCCGCTCTGGGACTGAAAGCACAAGAAATCAGCCAAAAAACGCTGTCTCAGGACTTTGCCCGTAATCGTCAGATCCATAACTGCTGGCTTATCACCGCGGCCTGAAAGGAAAAATAAATGTCTTTAATTAGTATGCACGGTGCGTGGCTCTCCTTCAGCGACTCACCGCTTCTCGACAATGCTGAACTGCACATCGAAGACAACGAACGCGTCTGTCTGGTGGGCCGTAACGGCGCGGGTAAATCCACGCTGATGAAAATCCTCAACCGCGAGCAGGGTCTGGATGACGGGCGTATTGTTTACGAGCAGGATCTGATTGTCTCCCGTCTGCAGCAGGATCCGCCGCGTCATGTCACCGGCAGCGTGTACGATTTCGTAGCGGAAGGGATTTCGGAGCAGGCTGAATACCTGAAGCGCTATCACGAGATTTCTCATCTGGTGATGACCGACCCGAGCGACAAAAATCTTAACGAACTGGCGAAAGTCCAGGAGATGCTCGATCATCACGGCCTGTGGCAGCTGGAGAACCGTATTAACGAGGTGCTGGCTCAGCTGGGCCTGGAGCCGGATATGCAGCTGTCTGCGCTATCTGGCGGCTGGTTGCGTAAGGCGGCACTGGGCCGCGCGCTGGTCAGCGGGCCGAAGGTGCTGCTGCTGGATGAACCAACCAACCACCTGGACATTGAAGCGATCGACTGGCTTGAAGGGTTCCTGAAAACTTTCAGCGGTACCATTATCTTCATCTCCCACGACCGTTCCTTCATTCGCAATATGGCGACGCGCATTGTCGATCTCGATCGTGGCAAGCTGGTCACCTATCCCGGCGATTACGATACTTATCTGCTGGAAAAAGAAGAAAACCTGCGCGTGGAAGAACTGCAAAACGCCGAATTCGACCGCAAACTGGCGCAGGAAGAGGTGTGGATCCGTCAGGGTATCAAAGCCCGCCGTACCCGCAACGAAGGCCGCGTTCGTGCCCTGAAAGCGATGCGTCGTGAACGCAGCGAACGTCGCGAAGTGATGGGCAGCGCCAAAATGCAGGTAGAAGAGGCCTCCCGTTCCGGCAAGATCGTCTTCGAGATGGAAAACGTTAACTACCAGGTTGACGGGAAAGTGTTGGTGAAAGACTTCTCCGCCCAGGTTCAGCGCGGGGATAAAATCGCCCTGATTGGCCCCAATGGTTGCGGTAAAACCACGCTGCTGAAGCTGATGCTGGGCCAGTTGCAGGCGGATAGCGGCCGAATTCACTGCGGTACCAAACTGGAAGTGGCCTATTTTGACCAGCACCGCGCGGAGCTGGATCCGGACAGAACGGTTATGGATAACCTTGCCGAAGGTAAGCAGGAGGTCATGGTAAACGGTAAGCCGCGCCATGTGCTGGGCTATCTCCAGGACTTCCTGTTCCACCCTAAACGGGCGATGACCCCGGTGCGTGCGCTGTCTGGCGGTGAGCGAAACCGTCTTCTGCTGGCGCGGTTATTCCTGAAACCAAGCAACTTGTTGATTCTCGATGAACCAACCAACGACCTGGATGTCGAAACGCTCGAACTGCTGGAAGAGCTGATCGATGGTTATCAGGGCACCGTGATGCTGGTGAGCCACGACCGTCAGTTCGTTGACAACACCGTGACCGAATGCTGGATCTTCGAAGGCGAAGGGCGGATTGGTCAATATGTGGGTGGCTACCACGACGCGAAAGGGCAGCAGGCACAGTCGCTGGCGCAAAAACAGGCGAAGTCTAAAACAACGACTGAACCTGTTGTAACAAAAGCAGAAACTGTCAAGAAAACCTCGGCTAAACTAAGCTATAACCTGCAGCGCGAACTGGAGGGTTTGCCTCAGCGTCTTGAGGAGCTGGAGGCCGCGCTGGAGGCGCTGCAAGCGCAGGTTGCCGATGCATCCTTCTTCACCCAATCGCACGACTATACTCAAAAAGTCCTGGCCGAATTGTCCGCAGCTGAAAAAGCTCTGGAAGAAGCATTTGAGCGCTGGGAGTACCTTGAGTCTCTGAAAAACGGCGCATAAACAGGGATAACATATGTGTGACCAGCACCATGCCGACAGGCATATACTATGCTCGCAATGCGATATGCTCGTGGCGTTGCCAGAGCTTGGTCACGGACATAAGGCCCTGTGCCCGCGTTGCGGCACAACGTTGACAACCGAATGGGACGCGCCAAGACAGCGTCCCACGGCGTATGCGCTGGCCGCGTTGTTCATGTTGCTGCTCTCTAACCTCTTCCCCTTCATCTATATGAAGGTGGGAGGGATGACAAGCCAGGTTGATCTGCTTGAAATTCCGGGGGTGATGTTCTCGGAAGATTACGCCAGCCTCGGCACCTTCTTCCTTCTGTTTGTGCAGATCGTTCCGGCTTTTTGTCTGGTTGTCATCCTTTTGCTGGTCAACCGCGTAAAAATGCCCGCAGCCCTGAAAATCAAACTGGCGCGAGTCCTGTTTCAGCTTAAAAGCTGGGGGATGGCCGAGATTTTTCTGGCGGGTATTCTGGTCAGCTTCGTAAAGCTGATGGCCTACGGTGACGTGGGGATTGGCAGCAGCTTTATCCCGTGGTGTCTCTATTGCGTGCTGCAGCTGCGCGCATTCCAGTGCGTTGACCGACGTTGGGCATGGGATGATATCGCTCCGGCTCCCACACTTGCCCAGACGGTGAAGGTTGGCGTGCCGGGGATCCGCCAGGGGCTGCGCTCTTGCTCCTGCTGTACTGCCGTGCTGCCCGCGGATCTGGACGTCTGCCCACGCTGTGAAACCAAAGGCCATGTGCGACGCAAAAATAGCCTGCAGTGGACCATGGCGCTGCTGGTGACCTCTGTGATGCTGTATCTTCCCGCGAATATTCTGCCGATCATGATCACCGATTTGCTCGGTGACAAAATGCCCTCGACGATCCTCGCCGGGGTGATATTGCTGTGGGGCGAGGGATCTTATCCGGTGGCTGGGGTGATTTTTATCGCCAGTATTATGGTGCCTACCTTAAAAATGATCGCGATTGCCTGGCTCTGCTGGGATGCGAAAGGGCACGGCAAACGCGATAGCGAACGCATGCACCTCATTTATGAAGTTGTCGAGTTTGTTGGACGCTGGTCAATGATTGACGTGTTTGTCATTGCCGTTCTCTCTGCACTGGTGCGGATGGGCGGTTTGATGAGTATTTATCCTGCGATGGGGGCTTTAATGTTTGCGCTGGTCGTGATTATGACCATGTTTGCGGCCATGACCTTCGACCCTCGTTTATCGTGGGATCGTGAGCCTGAATCAAGCCATGAGGAAGAGTAAGAGCATGGAAAATAAGAGTGGAGAGGCGAAAGTGCAGAAGGTCAAAAACTGGTCACCGGTGTGGATTTTTCCCATCGTGACGGCGCTGATCGGTGCATGGATCCTGTTTTATCATTACAGCCATCAGGGGCCGGAAGTGACGCTCATCACCACCAATGCCGAGGGGATTGAGGGCGGTAAAACGACCATCAAAAGCCGCAGCGTGGATGTAGGGGTGGTTGAAAGCGCCACCCTGACGGATGATTTAACGCACGTAGAAATTAAAGCGCGGTTAAATGCCGGGATGGAAAAGCTGCTTCACGGTGACTCCGTTTTTTGGGTGGTTAAACCGCAGGTCGGCCGGGAAGGGATCAGTGGTTTAGGCACGCTGCTCTCGGGCGCGTATATTGAGCTACAGCCGGGGGCAAAAGGGGCGCAGCCAGCCCAGTATCAGCTTTTAGACTCTCCACCGCTAGCCCCGCCTGATGCAAAAGGGATCCGCGTGATTCTCGACAGTAAAAAAGCGGGCCAGCTCTCACCTGGCGACCCCGTGTTGTTCCGCGGCTATCGTGTTGGCTCGGTCGAGACCAGCACCTTTGATCCGCAAAAAAGAACCATCAGCTATCAGCTGTTCATCAATGCGCCAAACGATCGTCTGGTGACCAGCAACGTACGCTTCTGGAAAGACAGCGGGATCGCGGTCGATCTCACCTCAGCAGGTATGCGCGTTGAAATGGGGTCGCTGACCACCCTGTTTGGCGGCGGCGTCAGCTTTGACGTGCCGGAAGGGCTGGATCTGGGGCAGCCGGTGGCCGAGAAAACTGCCTTCAGGCTCTTTGACGATCAAAGAAGCATTCAGGACGCGCTCTATACCGATCATATTGATTACCTGATGTTCTTTAAAGATTCCGTCCGCGGCCTGCAACCGGGTGCGCCCGTTGAGTTCCGCGGTATTCGTCTGGGTACGGTGGGACAGGTGCCGTTCTTTGTGCCGGGACTTCAGCAAGTACTTGATGATGACTATCGTATTCCGGTGCTGATCCGCATTGAGCCAGAGCGTCTGGTTAACCAGATTGGCGAGAATCAGGATATCGGCGCGCATATTACCGATTTAATGAACCGTGGCCTGCGCGGCTCGCTGAAGACTGGCAACCTGGTGACTGGTGCGCTGTATGTGGATATGGATTTCTATCCAAAAGCTCCGCCGATTACCGGTATCCGTGAATTTGGCGGCTACAAGATCATTCCAACGGTGAGCAGCGGTCTGGCTCAAATCCAGCAGCGTCTGATGGAAACACTGGATAAGATCAACAATCTACCACTGAATCCGATGATTGAAGCTGCGACAGGCTCGTTGCATCAGAGCCAGGAGACGATGCAGCGTCTGCAAACCACGCTGGATAACATCAATAAGCTCACGGCAAGCCAGAGCATGCAGCAGTTGCCGCAGGATATGCAGAAAACGCTGCGTGAACTGAACCGTAGCATGCAGGGCTTCCAGCCTGGTTCGGCGGCCTACAACAAGATGGTGGCAGATATGCAGCGTCTTGATCAGGTCTTGCGTGAACTGCAGCCCGTACTGAAAACGCTCAATGAGAAGAGCAACGCGCTGGTGTTTGAAGCAAAAGATAAAAAGGATCCTGAGCCGAAGAGGGCGAAACAATGAAAAAATGGCTAGCGATTGTAGGTGCGATGGTGCTCACGGCCTGTAGCTCAGGGAGTGAAACGAAAAGCTACTATCAGCTGCCGCTGATGGCGCAGGCGGGTACACAGAGCACCGCCTCGCAGGGCAACCGTCTGCTGTGGGTTGAGCAAGTGGCTGTGCCAGATTATCTGGCTGGCAACGGGGTGGTTTACCAGACCAGCGATGTGCAGTATGTGATTGCGAATAATAACCTGTGGGCCAGCCCGCTGGATCAACAGTTGCGCAATACGCTGGTGGCGAATCTCAGCAGCCAGCTTCCGGGCTGGGTTGTCGCCTCCCAGCCTCTTGGAAGCGACCAGGACACGCTGAACGTGACGGTAACGGGCTTCCATGGTCGTTATGACGGTGCCGTTGTCATCAGCGGAGAATGGCTGCTTAACCATCAGGGACAGCTGATTAAGCGTCCGTTCCATCTGGAGCTCAAGCAGCAAAAAGATGGCTATGATGAAATGGTGAAAGTGCTTGCCCAGGGGTGGGCACAGGAATCGGCCAACATCGCGAGAGAAATCTCCCGGCTGCCATAAGTAAAATTCATCATCAAAAACCGCAATCGGTCTGCCACTGATTGCGGTTTTTTTTTTCGTTTTCACGTCAGACCGTTACTTGTCCCGGGTCACAATTTTTGTACAAATGATCTTCTGGCTAGCTCACAAATATGACATCCGTATGAATTTTGAACGTTGACGCTACGACTAATTCGGGGTATTCGTTATCTGTGCCTGCACGCATTGTGCAGTCACTGTTTTCTTTCCACCAGACAAAAGAATGAGGGAAACGAGGCATGAAGAGACAGAAACGAGATCGCCTGGAACGGGCTCATCAACGTGGTTATCAGGCCGGCATCGCTGGACGATCTAAAGAAATGTGTCCTTATCAGACGATTAATCAAAGGTCACAATGGCTGGGAGGCTGGCGAGAAGCCATCGGCGACAGGGCACTCATAGCCTGATAACGTCTCTTTAAAAACAGAAACCTCCGCAATGCGGAGGTTTCGCCTTTCTGAAGCCGCGTAAAGCAGCGTTTAGAAAGCAGAAGTATCCTGGAACAGGCCCACTTTCAGGTCGTTCGCGGTATAGATCAGACGGCCATCTACCAGCACTTCGCCATCCGCCAGGCCCATAATCAGGCGGCGGTTAACAATGCGTTTGAAGTGAATACGATAGGTCACTTTCTTCGCAGTTGGCAGAACCTGACCCGTGAATTTCACTTCACCCACGCCCAGCGCACGGCCTTTACCTTCGCCGCCCAGCCAGCCCAGGTAGAAGCCAACCAGCTGCCACATCGCATCCAGGCCCAGGCAGCCAGGCATTACCGGATCGCCAATAAAGTGGCAACCGAAGAACCACAGGTCCGGATTGATATCGAGTTCTGCTTCTACGTAACCCTTATCGAAGTTGCCGCCGGTTTCGGTCATTTTCACGACACGGTCCATCATCAGCATGTTCGGGGCCGGTAACTGTGGGCCTTTCGCGCCAAACAGTTCACCGCGACCAGAGGCAAGAAGATCTTCTTTTGTATAGGATTCGCGTTTATCTACCATGTTCTCAGTAAGCCTTATTTTAGTGAAGGACGCAGGATAGCTAACACGTGTACGCTGAACAAGTCCGATCAGTTTGAACTAAACCAACCTAACCAGCGTAACGGCCACGGATAACGATGACGAGCATCTTGCTGGGTCGCCTGAGCAATGCGCTCCTGGATGGTCTGCATCAGGGTCGTTTGTCCCTCGCCGTCCCATACCAGGTTTGTCAGTAAGGGTAGTGCATCCTCGACGCCTTCGATGGCCCACAGGGAGAATTGTCCCTGCTCTACCGCATCCAGCAGTGCCTGGCTGAGGCTTAAATGGCGTGCGTTGGGGGCTGGAATAATCACACCCTGTTTGCCGTTTAACCCGCGTTGCTGACAAATAGAGAAGAAGCCCTCAATCTTTTCATTCAGGCCCCCCACTGGCTGGGCACGACCAAATTGATCGACCGAACCGGTAATGGCGATGTTCTGATTGATCGGGACTTCCGCCAGGGCGCTGATTAAGGCACACAGCTCGGCCATAGAGGCGCTATCCCCATCCACTTCGCTGTAGGATTGCTCAAACGTCAGCGAGGCAGAGAAGGGGATTTGTTGCTCAAGCTGCAGCTCTGACATCAGGAACGCCTGCATGATCATCATGCCTTTGGCGTGGATGTTTCCACCCAGCTCGGCTTTCCGTTCGATGTCGGTAAACTCGCCATCGCCAATATGGACGACGCAGCTGATGCGTGAAGGCTCGCCAAACGCACGCGGATGCCCGGGAAATTCAATCACCGACAGGGCATTGATCTGTCCGATGCGCTCGCCTTCGGTCTCGACCAGAATTTGCTCCAGCAGAATTTCATCCTGCATACGATCGGCCAGATAGCCTTCCCGCCACTCTCTTTGGGCCAGCATCTGGGAAAGTTGCTCACCGTTAAATGCGCCATTCCCACTGATCGCACCCACTTCACGCAGCTGTTTGCTGATCCAGAGCGGACACAGCGGCAGCGTCTCCTGGTCACCGGTATAGCGAACCGCTTCGCGGATAAGTCCCGGCCAGGCGTCAGCCGCAGGCGTCGGCAGGGCAAAGCGGGCAGCAACGGCCATCACCCACTGACACCACTGCGCCATGTCATCGGCATCAGCAATCTGAATATTGTCTTCGTACTCGCTGTACACTGCCTGTGCAGCCAGCTCCGGCTCCATTTCCTGGAAATCAGCCAGCGATTCACGGTCACCCGTCAGCACCACGGTCAACGACAGCGGCATGGAGGGGACAGAGACCGGCAGAGGACGAGACTCATCATAGCCCACCCAGTCAAATCGTTGCTGGCTCACAATCGTTTTCAGTCGCATCCATAGCAGCGGCTGGGAGAGCAGGGTACGCAGGGAAATGATCAGTACGCCGCCATTGGCGCGATGCACCAGGCCCGGTTGCAGCGATAACTCACCGTTAAACTGGCGAAGGCAACCAAAGAGTTGTTCGGCCTCGGCCCAGTTAGCGGATACCACTTCGCCCTTTACCGCAAAACGACCATCAGCCTGTTCTGCGGGTTCGAAAGAGACATCATGTCCTGAAATACGATACTGGCCGCCGTAAATAGCATTGGCTTCCGGCTGCAACTGGCGCATGGCATCACCCAGAAGCGTTAAATACTCGGCTTCTTCCGGGGCTTTGAGCAGCATGAAGGGAGATGTCGCCCACGGGCTTAACACCTGCTCCAGTGCGTAATGCAAACGCGGTTGTGTATCGCTAAGTATGAATTCGTGTTCTTGTGCGAGGTCTGGCTGTGCAAACAATTCCTGATAGCTTTCGGTATCCGGAACAAGGTCACGCCATGCAAGTTTCGTAATGGTCAAAGTTGATGTTTTTTAGTCAGATGTAAAACCGTGGAGTATACCGTAAGCGGGGGGCTCTTCCCAAGCAGGATTGGGGTTTTCGGGAAGCGAATCGCCTGCAATGCTTCACAGGATATGATTTCTTTTCAGCAGATTGCTAAAAAACTGATATTCTGAACAGAGTTACGTGGTAACACTGAGATCGCAATGAAATATCAACAACTGGAAAATCTCGAAAGCGGCTGGAAATGGAAGTACCTGGTCAAGAAGCACCGAGAAGGGGAGCTGATTACCTGCTACATCGAAGCCAGCGCCGCACAAGAGGCCGTGGATATTTTGCTGACCCTCGAAAATGAACCGGTACAGGTGAATGGCTGGATTGAGAAACATATCAATCCGGCACTGTTGAACCGGATGAAGCAAACTATCCGTGCACGACGCAAACGGCATTTTAATGCTGAGCATCAGCACACCCGTAAAAAATCCATCGACCTCGAATTCATGGTCTGGCAGCGTCTTGCAGGGCTTGCGCAACGGCGGGGAAAAACGTTGTCAGAAACGGTGGTGCAGTTGATTGAAGATGCCGAGCATAAAGAGAAATACGCCAACCAGATGTCTACGCTGAAGAACGATCTTCAGGCGCTGCTGGGTAAAAAATAACTTTTGAGTTTCTTCAGATAATAAAAAACCCCGCATCGCGGGGTTTTTTTATAAGACGATAACTTAAGCCGCTGGCTGAGTTACAACGTCTTTAACGCCTTTAACTTCGATCTCTACGCGACGATCTGGTGCCAGGCAGTCGATCAGAGCAGCGCGAGCTTTAACGTTGTCACAGGTGTTGCCAGTAACTGGGTTAGATTCGCCCATACCACGTGGGGAGATCTTGTTAGCTGGGATACCTTTAGAGATCAGGTAATCAACAACAGACTGAGCACGTTTCTCAGACAGTTTCTGGTTGTAAGCGTCAGAACCGATACGGTCGGTGAAGCCCAGAACCACTACAGAACCGTCTTTAGGATCCAGGTTGCTCAGCTGGGTGTACAGCTGATCCAGTGCCTGCTGACCTTCTGGTTTCAGGGTCGCTTTGTTGAAGTTGAACAGAACGTCAGACTTCAGAGTGAAGTGCTTGGTCTGTACTTCTGGAGCTGGAGCCGGCGCTGGAGCAACAACTGGTGCTGCATCTTCCTGCTGGCCGAAGCGGTAGGAAACACCTACGCTCAGCATGCCGTTGTCTGGACGAACACCAACGGTAGCACCGTCACCGATGTTGTTAACCCACTGGTATTCCAGACGGGTAGCGATGTCACGGGTCATAGCCCACTCTACGCCACCAGCGAATACTGGGGAAACACCAGTGTCGTGGTCGTCGCCAGCGATGCTGTTGCTGGAGTCAGCGCGCCATACCATGCCGCCCAGACGGGTGTACACGTCCAGATCGTCAGTTACTGGGTAACCCAGTTTAGCGGTCAGCTGAACGCCCTGAGCTTTGAAAGCGCCGTTTACGGTGTCGCCTTTGTATGGCATACGACCTAACCAGTCGTAACCCATTTCAAAGCCAACATACGGGTTAACCTGATAGCCACCGAACGCACCTGCACCAAGCTGGCTCTCGTGAGTCGGGCCATCATTGTTCAGGCTGCTGTTGTCCCAGCCGGTGTCGTGGAACTGAGACCAGCCCAGTTTACCACCTGCATACCAGGTATTATCTTTCGGAGCGGCCTGCGCTACGGTAGCGAAGCCAGCCAGTGCCACTGCAATCGCGATAGCTGTCTTTTTCATTTTTTGCGCCTCGTTATCATCCAAAATTCGCCATGAAAATCTCAATCGAGAATCACGGTTAAATCCTTCACCGGGGGGCGTGGTCAAATATAAATCTACCGATATCTTCGGCTTAGGCCGAGCACCCCTGGCGATGTAAAGTCTACAACGTAGCTGAAAACTTACAAGTGTGAAGTCCGTCAGGCATATGAAAAAAAAAGTTCCGTATACCGATTATTTAACAATTTCTGAACGAAATTTGTGCAATAAAATTAAGAAGAACCGCACCAGACAAGCCTTGCCGCCGTTTTGGACGATGGAACTAAAAGCGCATCTTAAGGTCGAAAAAAATTCCAGGAAAACTCTTAAATTTGCTCAGTGATACAAATTTGAGTGAATTTTTAGCCCAGAAAGTTGTCCTCTGCGGTAAGAATCCTGGCGAACCGGGCGCATGATAAAGCCGATCGCATTGCCTTCTTCTGCCGCTTCGGTGAGGCGAAAATGTTCCTGCTCCGTCAATTCGTCTGATAACCATCCAATCACCACGCTGTAATTCCCTGTACGTAATGCCCGGATCATCGACTCAACCGTATCGCAAGGAGAGAGTTGGTTAATTTGCATGACCTTCGTCAGCGGCAGGCCTGCAGACTGAACCCATTCCCGGCTTAGTTTCTGCTGCGGTGTCAGCCAGAGCTGCCAGCGCGATTGCTGACCAAGCTGCTGCAAGAGCGGCAGTAACAGAAGTTGGGTCAACAGGGGCTGGTCTTCACGATAAACCACTTCACTGATAAGCCCTGTCGAAACACGCCCGACGGCGTTCTGTGCGACATCGCCAGCGGTAGAAGAGAAAGATGTTGAGCGATTTGCATAGCCTGAAGTGTACATAATCATTCCAGCCCTGTAGTTACTGTATGAATATACAGTAACCCCTGTATGCATAAAGATCAACCTCAATTTCGGAAAGCGACTCGCAAAATTCATTCATTCCTGGCGAACCTGAAAAAATCATCTTGCTCATCGGCAATAAGTTGCCTATTTTCCTGTTAACGGATCCGTTAGTAAGAAATGTCGTCGTTAATATCTGATTTTTAATGGAAATATCATGAAAAAGATATCTTATGAACGGATTTATAAATCCCAGGAATACCTCTCTCCATTAGGAGAAATTCATCATCGTGCGCTTTTTGGTGGCTATACCCTGGCCGTCGATGAGGCGGTGTTTGCCATGGTGTCAGACGGTGAGCTTTACCTTCGCGCCTGTGAGGAAAGTGCGAAGTACTGTGTAAAAAACGGATCCTCCTTTTTGACCTTAATGAAACGCGGCCGGCCGATCCTTCTCAACTATTATCGTGTGGATGACGGTCTCTGGCAGGACAGGGAGCGGCTGCTTCAGCTTTCCTCTTACGCGCTTAATGCCGCGCGTAAAGAGCGCATCCAGCGCTACCAGCGAAACCGACTAAAGGATCTGCCCAACCTGACTTTTCAGCTGGAAGTCCTGCTCTGTGAAGCCGGGATTACCAACGAAGATACCCTCCGGTCGCTGGGAGCCAGAACGAGCTGGCTAAAGCTGCGGGCAAAAAATAAAGCGCTCAGTATCAAAGTACTGTTTGCCCTGGAAGGGGCGATTGAGGGCCTGCATGAAGCGGCACTCCCGGCGGAAATTCGCCGGGAGCTGACGGAGTGGTTTAATGCGCTGCCTGAGCCACAGGAGAATCGCTCCTCCAGGTAGCGATTTGCTGTTGCAGTCGGCAAATTTCTGGCAGCAGAGCGATAAGCAGACCAATCTGCTGGAGAACCAGCGGCGCTTTGCTGTCGTTTCCTGGGTCAAGATGCGCAATCCGTTGAGCCAGTTCATCCAGCGCCTGCTGGACACGCGGTTGATCGGCTGGGCGGTGATGTAGCGCATCATCGACATAGCAGACAGCATCATCCAGCAAGGCAAGGATGCCCGGGTTTGTCAGTTTTTCGCGGTGGGCACCGAGCGTAGAGATATAGCTGGTGAAGGTATGGTTCAGACACAGCAGGCGGAAAGCCGTTTCACGAATTTCTGCCGTGGCGCGCGGCTCCGTTGACATATTAGAGACTACGGAAGCCAGTTCAGCATCGCTGTTATGCGCATCACGTCGGGCAATGCGGTAAGCCAGACGGTTATCGCGTCCCTGGTGGTACTGTTCAAGAATGGCATCCAGATAGCGGCAGTTGGCATTCATCGCCCTGTCCAGGACGCGCGGCAAATTACGAAAACGCCAGTCGGGCCAGATAAAACTCACTGCCGCCCAGGCGATAGCACAGCCGAGCAGGGTATCGATCACGCGGGGCAGGGCGACTTCAAACCCTTCGCCCAGCAGATTAAAGCAGAGTAGTACCAGCAGGGTGATGAACATCGTCGCGTGGGCGTACTGCACATTACGAAAGGCGAAGAACAGCACCCCGGTGATTACGATGAGGATCAGCTGGCCTTCCACCGAGGGCACAAAATAGAGCACCGGTAGCCCGATTGCGACCCCCACCAGCGTGCCGATAATTCGCAGCGCCAGGCGGTGTCGGGTAGCGTTATAGTTCGGCTGGCAGACGAACAGGCTGGTCAGCAGGATCCAGTACCCGTGATGTAAACCGGTTATCTGGATAAAGGCGTAGCCCACGCACAGCACCAGCGACATGCGTACCGCATGGCGAAACAGGGCAGATTCCGGCGTAAAATTTCGGCTTAACCGGAGCCACATATCGCTAAAACTGTGCACGCTGTCATCCGCGAGCTGACTGTCCGCCTCATTGCCCGGCAGCGCCATGGCCTGTTCAGACTCAATCGTTGCCAGCTGAGCATCAATCGCCCGCAGGTTATTGAGCAAAAATCCCAACGCTTTGATGTGCTCCGGCGACGTTCCGCTGGCTCGCACGCGGTCAATTGCCGCATCAAGATGGCTGAACACGCGTTCAAAGCGTGGATCGTGTTGATAAGGCGTGCGCAGCAGAATGGAGCGCGCCAGCTGCTGGCACGCCTGGGATTGCATGGAAAGCAGACGCTGGAAGCGGAACATAACGTCGCTGTAGCGAAACTTCTCGCGCAGGGCCGCATACTGAACATGAGACGAACTGGCGCGTTCATGAATATCCTGAGCGGCAAAGTAATAGTGCAGCGTTCTGCGCGTCCCTCGCTGGCCACGGTCGCCGCGAAGCCGGGTAAGCAGCGACGCTTTTGTCTGGTTAAGCGTGGCGACAAGCTGGCCGTTCGCCAGAGCCAGATCGTAGAGCGGAGCCTGGCTCTCCTCTTCAATATCCGGGTCAAACAGCCGGGATTTGAGCTCAAGATAGTGGGCCAACTGCTCGTAACTGCGGGCAAGGTTATCCTGCAGAGGGCGAACCGGGAAGATCAGATGGCCGGTTAACGTCAGCAGGTTATACCAGATGGCCCCCAGCAACAGCAGTACAGGCTGCTGATACCATTGGTCGTAAAGTGACACCCCCAGCATGGTGTAGATGGCAATCAGCAGGGCGCCAAACGCGATGGTGGCATAGCGCTGCCCCAGCCCACCCAGCAAAATGAACCCGCTGGTGGAAAGCGTAAGGCCTAAAGCAAACAGCCATGGCCACGGGAACAGCAACTCCACGGACGCGGAGGCAATAAAAAAGCAGACAAGGGTGATGACCAGGTTGCGCAGACGCCCGGCAAGGCGATCGTCGAGATCCGCCAGCGCTCCCGCAACCACCCCCAGCGTGAGCGGAATGGTGAGCTTGACATCGTTCAGCCACCACGGCAGCGCAACCGTGCCGCAAAGTGCGATAAAAATCCTGACGTTATAGAGCCAGGAGCTGTTCCAGGTGTAACGGCGAAGCAGTGGGCTTAGCATAGACGCGGCCAGTCCTTAATCACTGAAAACGACGACGTGCATTCGCTTCACGCGCCGCCTGGGCCACTTCGACCGGAACTACCCTGCGCCCGACAGGCCACAGAGCGATGGCGGCGATCTTAAAGTTCGCGATCCCCACCGGAATACCAATGATTGTGATGCACTGCGCAATACCGGCAAAAATATGCATTACGCACAGCCACCAGCCGAAGAAAATCAACCACAGAATGTTCAGCACGGTTCCGCCCGTGTTCATCAGCGCGCTTTTATTCTCCGGGTTCAGTTCGTCAACGTGAACCGCTTCATTCCCGTAAGGGATAAAGGATAGTTTGGTGATTTCCCAGCAGGAGCGGGTCAGGGGAAGCGTAAAAATCAGGACGATGCTCACCAGGGTGGCAAAAAGCCAGGAAAGGGTGGTGGCAAAACCGCCCAGCACAAAATTCAACACATTCAGAACGGTACGCATAAACCCTCACTTCCTTTCGATAAAATTAACGCCCAATGATTGTAACGTTTTTTTAGGCTGGAGCACCTTAAAACTGGCAGTTAAACTATCAGGCAATTATCTCTTCGTGGATCCGGCTGGATATGGAACTGAAAGCAACTTCAATGGGCAAACGCCTGGCGCAACACCCTTATGACAAGGTTGTCCTCCTCAACGCGGGAGTAAAGGTCTCCGGTGAACGCCACGAATACCTCATTCCGTTCAATCAACTCCTGGCCATCCACTGCAAACGCGGGCTGGTATGGGGCGAACTGGAGTTTGTGCTCCCTGCGGATAAAGTCGTGCGTCTTCACGGTACGGAGTGGGGCGAAACCCAGCGTTTTCATCATCATCTGAACCAGCTCTGGCAGCAGTGGAGTCACGATATGAGCGTGATAGCCGCACAGGTCCTGCAGCAGGTGCTGAGTGATATCGCGCAGAGTAATGCCCAACAAACATGGCTGACCCGTCAGCAGACCGCCGGTCTGCAGCAAAAAATCAGGCAGGCGCTGTCGGCGCTGCCGTTACCGGTGACGCGTCTCAATGAGTTTGATAATTGCCGTGACGCCTGGCGACAGTGTCAGGCCTGGCTGAGCGACGCAGACAAGAGCCGGCTGGCGCATAACCAGGCGTGGACTGACGAAATGCTCACCCGCTATGCCGATTTCTTCAGTACGGTGGAGTCGTCGCCGCTGAATCCTGCCCAGGCTCGCGCCGTGGTTAACGGCGAACATTCGCTGCTGGTGCTCGCGGGGGCCGGGAGCGGCAAAACGTCCGTACTGGTCGCGCGGGCGGGGTGGTTGCTGACAACGGGCGAGGCCGTCGCCGATCAGATCCTGCTGCTGGCGTTTGGTCGCAAGGCGGCGCAGGAGATGGACGAACGCATTCAGGAGCGTTTGCACACCCGGGATATTACCGCCCGAACCTTCCATGCCCTTGCCCTGCACATCATTCAGCAGGGCAGCAAAAAAGTCCCTTCCATCAGTAAACTGGAAAACGACACCCAGGCGCGTCAGGCCCTGTTTATTAAGGCCTGGCGGCAGCAGTGCAGCGAGAAAAAAGCGCAGGCGAAAGGGTGGCGACAATGGCTGGAAGACGAGCTCAACTGGGACGTGCCGGAAGGCAGTTTCTGGCAGGATGAAAAGCTGGCGCGACGGCTTGGCTCGCGTCTCGACCGCTGGGTGAGCCTGATGCGCATGCACGGTGGAACGCAGGCTGAGATGATTGAGAGTGCGCCGGAGGACATCCGCGCGCTTTTTTCAAAGCGGGTCAAACTGATGGCACCGCTGCTGAAAGCCTGGAAAACGGCGCTGAAGGAGGAAAACGCCGTCGACTTCTCAGGCCTGATCCATCAGGCCATCATCATTCTGGAGAAGGGGCGCTTCGTCAGTCCGTGGAAACATATTCTGGTTGATGAGTTCCAGGATATCTCTCCGCAGCGTGCCGCGCTGCTTTCGGCGTTACGGGCGCAAAATAAACATACCTCTCTGTTTGCCGTAGGGGATGACTGGCAGGCCATCTACCGCTTTAGCGGCGCGCAGCTTTCACTGACCACCGCGTTCCATCACTATTTTGGCGAAGGCGATCGCAGCGATCTGGACACCACCTACCGCTTTAACTCCCGAATTGGCGAAATTGCGAACCGCTTTATTCAGCAGAACCCCCATCAGCTGGCCAAGCCGCTTAATAGCCTGAGGGCGGGAGATAAAAAAGCCGTAACCCTGCTGGCGGACGACCAGCTTGAGCCGCTGCTGGACAAACTCAGCGGCTACGCAAAGCCAGATGAACGTATTCTGGTACTGGCGCGTTATCACCATCTAAAACCTGCGGCGCTGGAGAAGGCGGCGACTCGCTGGCCGAAGCTGCAGCTTGATTTTATGACCATCCACGCAAGCAAAGGCCAGCAGGCCGATTACGTCATTGTGGTCGGGCTGAAAGAGGGGAGCGATGGGTTCCCGGCCCCTGCCCGTGAGTCGGTGATGGAAGAAGCATTACTGCCGGTACCGGAGGATTTCCCGGATGCCGAAGAGCGGCGTTTGCTGTACGTGGCGATCACTCGCGCGCGTCATCGCGTGTGGCTGCTGTTCAACAAAGAGGAGCCGTCAGTATTTGTCGATATTCTGAAGAGTATTGATGTGCCGGTGGCGCGCAAGCCGTAGCGGGATTGCCGGGTGGTGGCTTCGCCTGACCCGGCCGACAAAACTCGTTGGCCCGTGCAAGCGTAGCGCCGCCGGGCATAACGCTACTTCAGTCTCTCGGAAAGATAACGCTGATAATCCGGGATGAGAATTTCAACCGGCGAGTTGAACTGCGGTGATTCAATGATGAAATCCGCCGTCGACAGGTTTGTCGCCACCGGAATATTCCATACGGTGGCAAGACGCAGCAGCGCTTTCACGTCCGGGTCATGCGGAACCGCATTCAGCGGGTCCCAGAAGAAGATCAGAACATCAATTTTCCCCTCAGAAATCTGTGCGCCCACCTGCTGATCGCCACCCATCGGGCCGCTCAGCATGGCGTTCACCTCCAGACCCGTTTCGCGGTGGATAAGGTTACCGGTGGTGCCCGTCGCCGAGAGGGCGTGCTTTTCCAGCAAGGACTGATGGCGGCGAACCCAGTTAAGCAGCATTTGTTTACAGTGATCGTGCGCAACCAGCGCAATGTGCTTGCGTGCCGGTAATGTGCGTGTTGTCAGTTCCATAATCATATCCATCAGGTTAACTGGCTACACGATGACGGGAACCGCCTGATGCTGCAAGAGAAAGGCGAAAAAAATGTGGCTTACGACGAAGGTTGTTGCTTCACCCATTGTAAAAAACGGGCTCGCGTGTCGGGATCGGCCTGCTGGAACCAAAATTTCAGGCGTTGTTCTGTCAGCGTCTGGGATTGAGGGGGGATCACATCCAGCTCTGAGACGCCGGACAGCAGTGTACTGTCGTCAGCCATCATGGTGGCAAACCGGGGCAGCGAGGCGCGCTTACCCGCTTTATTATAGGCCTGGGTTGCGGCCTCATAATCTGTGCCCTTCGGTGACGACGTCAGCGCCAGAATATCCAGCTTCACCGGGATCGGGGTGGCATCGCCATCCACCAGTTCCACACGCGGCGAGGCGTCAAACGTCGCCGACTCTTTTTCCGTTTCCAGACGCGGCAACGTAAAGTTCACCTGGCTTACCTGCTGGGTGTTAAAGCTCATAATCAGCGGGGGAGAGAGATACGTTCGTTGTTCATGATTAGCAAGGCGGATGGTTTTTTCCACCCGGAACACCACCTGATGAGGGCCGTTATCCAGTTCGATGCTGTCTGCACCGCGTAATAACGAACTGGAGACTTTTTTCCCGTCCAGCACCAGCAGGTCAATGTCGGAAGAAAGCCGAAGCGTGGTTGCAAAAACGCAAACCGGCATCACTAACGCAATCACAGCAGTGGCAAGGCCGGCTTTCATAGGGGCTCCTGTTTAACGTACGCTTACCGCGATAATGTATCTAAATTTGTCGATAATCATGTTTACTAACATATAGACATATTCTGGCCTTTTGCTCTCATACATCTGTATGGGATGGATGGTTGAGATGTGCGCTTTGACATACACTTGTTAAAAAGCCAGGAGGAAAAGCATGAAAGAGAATGATATTGCCGAGATTTTGACGTCCACACGCACCATTGCGCTGGTGGGAGCGAGCGATAAACCGGATCGTCCAAGCTATCGGGTAATGAAGTACCTTCTCGATCAGGGCTACCACGTCATCCCTGTGTCACCAAAAGTGGCCGGTAAGACCTTGCTGGGCCAGCCAGGATACGCCACGCTAAACGACGTACCGGAAAAAGTGGATATGGTGGATGTGTTCCGTAATTCCGAGGCTGCATGGGGCGTGGCGCAGGAGGCCATTGCCATCGGTGCGAAAACGCTGTGGATGCAGTTAGGCGTTATTAACGAACAGGCTGCGGTGCTGGCGCGCGAGGCGGGGCTGAAGGTGGTGATGGACCGCTGTCCGGCGATTGAAATCCCCCGGCTGGGGCTGACAAAGTCATAAAAAAAGCCCGTTATCGGGCTTTTTTTACACGCTTAGTTCCGCAGGCGCGGAGCCTGTAACTGTTTGCGGATAGTCTGAGCCAGTTCATCCATCGTGGGTTGCTCCGGATGCTCATCCTGCAATTCACTGCTTAGCTGCGCCTCAGCAAGATAAGTATGGACGGGTTGTCCATCATCACCTTCCATCACCACATGGTACCAGGGTGCGGCGCGAAGCTCTGCGTTCACCGCCAGCTCATCCGCCGACGGTTCATCAAGGGAATACTCCGGGTCGATATCCACGACCACACCCAAATACCCGAGCAAAGTGTGGCGGACCTGCTGGCCGATACCGAATTTGCTGGCAATCATAGTCACCTCCCGGGAAACACTACTTACACTCTATGTGCGGGCAATATTTCTCTTTTCAAGTTACATGACGCGACAGGCAAACCCTTTCAGATACAGCCCTTCCGGGTAGGTAGCGATCACCGGGTGATCGGCTGCCTGACGGAACTGCTCTATAAATTGTACATCACGACCAGCATCTATTGCGGCATCGGCGATGATTTTCTGAAATAAATCTGTGGTCATCAGTCCAGAGCAGGAGAAGGTGAGCAGCACGCCGCCTGGGTTCAACAGCTGAATGGCCAGCATGTTGATATCTTTATAGCCGCGGCAGGCACCCATCAGCTGGCTTTTGTTCTCCACAAACTTAGGCGGATCCATCACGATAACGTCAAACTTCTCACCCTGATCGCGATATTTACGCAGCAGTTTGAAGACGTCGTCGCGAATGAATTCGGCTTTGCTCAGATCCAGCTTGTTCAGCTCGACGTTCTGTTTTGCCACATCCAGCGCTTCCTGAGACGTATCCACGCTCACCACCTGCGCGCAGCCGCCCATTAAAGCCGATACCGCAAAGCCGCCGGTGTAAGAGAAGCAGTTGAGCACGCGTTTGCCGGCAACGTACTGACGCGTGGCCAGACGGCTGTCACGCTGGTCGAGGTAATAGCCCGTTTTATGACCACCCTGAATATCCACCAGCAGCTTCATGCCGTGTTCTTCGATAGGCAGCAGGGCAGGCGGCAGTTCGCCGGTCACCGGACCCTGGGTCAGTTCCATTCCCTCTTTTTTACGCACAGCCACATCGCTGCGGTCATAGATGGCGCACTCCGGGAACAGAGACTGCAGGGCGCTTATCAGCGCGGCGCGCTGGTATTCCGCCCCAGCGCTCAGTAACTGCAGGACCAGGAAGTTACCGAAGCGGTCAATGGTCACGCCCGGCAGACCGTCGGACTCTCCGGCAATCAGGCGGTAGCTGTCCAGACCATCGCGTTTGGCCAGCCAGTCGCGCCACTGCTGCGCCTGCTGCAAACGACGCACGAAGAAGTCGATATCGATGGTTTCATCTTTGTCGAAGGTCCAGACGCGCGCGCGGATCTGGGAGGCTGGCGAGTAGGCGCCTCGTGCTAACCATTTCCCCTGATGGTCAACAATATCAATGGTTTCACCGAGGCTGGCTTTACCTTCCATACGGGCAACCGCGCCGGAAAAGACCCAGGGATGACGGCGCAGTAATGACTTCTCGCGCCCTTTGGCTAACACTAAACGTACACTCATAATTTGCTATTCTGTCGATTCAAGAAAATGGCCGCCATTTTCCCGAGTTCGCCGGGGAAATGCAACGCGCCAGACGGATAAGGAGAAGGAAGATGTCAAAAGTCTGCACTATCGCCTGGGTTCACGGCGTCGTTCAGGGCGTGGGCTTCCGCTACAGCACGCAGCGTGAGGCCGTTCAACTTGGGCTAACGGGATATGCGCGAAACATGGATGATGGCAGCGTTGAGGTGGTCGCCTGTGGCGAGGCAGAGCAGGTTGAAAAACTGCTGGCGTGGCTGAAAGCGGGTGGGCCGCGCAGTGCCCGGGTTGATAAGGTCTTAACCGAACCGCATCAACCCGGCCGGGAATACATGAACTTCGGTATTCGCTACTAAATGCATTTCACCGGTTTAGGCAGGCCGGCAATTTTGGTGGCCTGTTTGGCCGGGCCTTTCGGGAACAGACGATACAGATAGCGGCTGTTGCCTTTCTCTTCACCGAATTTATTGGCCATGGCTTTAACCAGCATCCGGATAGCCGGAGAGGTATTGAATTCGAGATAGAACTCGCGCACAAAGCGCACCACTTCCCAGTGCTCCGGGGAGAGCGCGATCGCCTCTTTTTCTGCAATCACTTCCGCCAGCGCCTCGCTCCACTGGTGGCTGTCTTTCAGATAACCGTCGTTATCGGTTTCGATCTCTTTACCTTCAAAGCTCAACATAGTTATTCACGCATCAGTCAAAAACCGCCGCAGTGTACCAAAAAACAAAGCCCCGCATAAGCGGGGCTCGGTACACAACACTCTGGCTTAATCCCGGCTGGCGAAGCCCAGGATGCTCAGCAGGCTGACGAAGATGTTGTACAGCGACACATACAGGCTCACGGTGGCGCGGATGTAGTTGGTCTCACCGCCGTGAATGATGTTGCTGGTTTCATACAGGATCGCGCCGGATGACAGCAGGATAAACACCGCGCTAATCGCCAGGTGCAGGGCAGGGAGCTGCAGGAAGATGTTAGCCACCATACCAATCAGCACCACTACGATACCTGCCATCAGCATACCGCCGAGGAAGGACATGTCCTTGCGGGTGGTCAGCACGTAGGCGGAGCAGCAGAAGAACACCAGCGCGGTGCCGCCCAGCGCCATACCGATCACATCCCCCATGCCGGCAGACAGGTATGCGTTCAGGATTGGCCCCAGGATATAACCCAGGAAGCCGGTAAAGGCGAACGCGGAAAGAATACCGACCGGTTTGTCAGCGGTTTTGTAGGTCAGGAACATCAGACCGTACATCCCCACCAGCGTCAGGATCAGCCCCGGAGACGGCAGCATCAGCACGGTGCTGGCGGTGGCGGTGATCGCCGAAAACGCCAGCGTCAGGCTGAGCATAAAGTACGTATTGCGCAGCACCTTGTGGGTGCTGAGTAGCGATTTGCGGTCGCGTGAGGAAGTAATTATACGATCCATGAGTCACTCTCTTATGACAGATGTAATTAACGGAAAGAATAGGAAACGGCGCGCCAGTCTCAAAGTGGTTTTACCCATCTTTACTCAGCAGGTTAGCGCCGGAGCTGGTTATTTATTCTGCAGAAAGACGTTTCATCAGTATGAACAGCGGTTTGGCACAATTAATCAGATCAAGCTCTTATAGGTTACTGAAAAATATTGCCTTATTACCATAAGGCCGCTAAGAGTTATTTCCGGATCGTCACAAAACAGACAATAAGGCGAAGGAAATGAAACCACAAACACGCACTCACTTTACACTCTCTTTACTGGCGGCCGGGATCCTGTGCGCCAGCACGGCAACCTGGGCGGCTAACGTGCCGGCAGGAACGCAGCTGGCCGATAAGCAGGAACTGGTCAGGAATAACGGAAGTGAACCCGCTTCGCTCGACCCGCATAAAGTCGAAAGCGATGTCGAATTCAATATTATCAGCGATTTATTCGACGGGCTGGTCAGTGTCTCCCCGGCGGGTGAAATCCAGCCACGGCTGGCGGAAAAATGGGAGAACAAGGACAACACCGTCTGGACGTTCCATCTGCGTCCGGGCATCACCTGGAGCGACGGTACCGCCATCACCGCAGAAGATATCGTCTGGAGCTGGCAGCGACTGGTTGACCCAAAAACCGCCTCACCGTATGCCAGCTATCCCGGAAGCATGCTTATAGTCAACGGTAATGAAATTGCCGAAGGCAAAAAAACGCCCGATACGCTGGGCGTGAAAGCCATCAATGACACCACGCTGGAAGTCACGCTTTCGCAGCCTAATGCTGCTTTCCTGGCGATGCTGGCACACCCGTCTCTGGTGCCGATAGATAAAGTCCTGGTGGGGCGTTTCGGCGATAAGTGGACCAAGCCCGAGCACATCGTCAGCAGCGGTGCCTATAAGCTGTCCTCATGGGTAGTTAACGAACGCATTGTGGCGGAGCGTAACCCGCGCTACTGGGATAATGCCCATACTGTGATCAACAAGGTGACATATCTGCCTATCACCTCCGAGGCGGCTGATGTGAACCGCTATAAAGCGGGAGAAATCGATATTGTCTACACGGTGCCAGTCAACCAGTTCGCCCAGCTTAAGAAAACGCTGGGCAGTCAGTTGGATGTCTCCCCGCAGCTTGCCACCTACTATTACGAATTCAACACCGCCCGCCCGCCGTTCAACGATGCGCGCGTGCGTAAGGCGCTCAATATGGCGCTCGATAAAGACATCATCGCAGATAAAGTGATGGGGCAGGGACAGCGTCCGGCGTGGCTTATCAGCCAGCCGGACATTGGTGGCGTTAAGTTACAGAACCCGGATTACGCAAGCTGGCCGCGGGACAAACGAATTGCCGAGGCGAAAAAACTGCTCGAAGAGGCCGGGTATAACGCCAGCCATCCACTGAGTTTTAATCTGCTGTATAACACCTCTGAAACGCACCAGCGTATCGCGATTGCTGCCAGCTCAATGTGGAAGAAAAATCTGGGCGTCGAGGCGAAGCTGCAGAACCAGGAGTGGAAAACCATGCTCGATACCATGCACACCCATAACTTTGACGCGGTGCGCTACGCCTGGATTGCCGATTACGATGACGCCTCCACATTCCTGAATAACTTCCGTACCGGGGATAGCCAAAACACCACGCAGTACAGCAATCCTGAGTACGATCAAGCGCTGGTGAATGCGGCGAAGTCGAAAACGGCACAAGAGCGCGGTAAGTTTTATCAACAGGCAGAGGATTTGCTGGGGCGTGATGTGCCGGCGATCCCTGTCTATCACTACGTTCGTACGCACCTGGTGAAGCCGTGGGTGGGGGGATTCAAGCCGGATAAGCTCGGGTATTACTATACGAAAGATATGTACATCAAAAAACACTAAGACAATCGCTGGATGTTGTGCTGGCAAAATGGCCAATATGTTGTCTATTCAACCGATTAAACGTAATTTGGCTATTTTTAAAGCGAACGAATGCGCGTGCTCTTTACAGCCTGCGGTGAGGTGTTTATAGTTCGCCTCACTTAGGAAGCGTGGCCGAGCGGTTGAAGGCACCGGTCTTGAAAACCGGCGACCCGAAAGGGTTCTAGAGTTCGAATCTCTACGCTTCCGCCAAATTCGAAAACCCTGCGATAGCAATATCGCAGGGTTTTTTGCTTTGGCTCTACACCTCCGCCATGCCGCCCATGTTGTAGCCGATCGTCATTCCGGCGTCTGCCCTGTAGACGCTCGCTTTAACGCACCAGGTTTGCTCTATATTTTCAGGGGTGAGCACTTCCGCAGGCGCGCCCGTGGCCGCGATACGCCCGGTCTTCAGAAGGATCAGCCGCTGGCAGTAGTTAGCCGCCAGATTGAGATCGTGCAGCGCCACCACCACCGTAAGAGGCAGTTGCGATATAAGTCGCATCAGCTCCAGCTGGTGCTGAATGTCCAGGTGGTTTGTCGGCTCATCAAGCAGCAACACCCGGGGCTGCTGTGCCAGCGCTCGCGCTATCTGGGTTCGCTGACGCTCCCCACCAGACAGTTGCTGCCACCGCCGCTGGCGTAATCCGCATAGCCGCATGAGGCTAATCGCCTCTTCCACCGCCATATCATCATCGCGAGTGCTTCTCTGAAACGCCTTCCGGTAAGGCGTACGTCCCAGCCGCACGATTTCCTCGACGGTCAGTTCTCCCTCAACGTCGGCATGTTGTGGGACGAAAGCTAACTGCCGCGCGCGCGTTTTTAACGGCATCACGCTAAGCGACGTGCCATTAAGCGCGACGCGTTCACTGTGGTGTGGAAACAGCCCGGCAAGACAGCGTAACAGCGTTGATTTGCCCGAGCCGTTTGGCCCTAACAGGCCGACAATCTGCCCGGATGACAGGTCGAGATCGATATCCTCAAGCACCGTCTGTGCTTGTCGGGTCACACTTAACCCCGAGACGGAAATATTCATGGATGCTCCTTCCGGTTTTGATAAAGCAGCGCCACAAAGACAGGTGCGCCCACCAGTGCCGTCACCACGCCAATGGGAAGCACCTGGTGCACAATCAGCGTGCGTGACACGACATCGGCCAGGATCATAAAGTGCGCGCCGATAAGAAACGTCAGTGGGATCGTGCGGCGATGGCCCGGACCGCCGAGCATGCGCGTCACATGGGGAATGACCAGCCCCACAAATCCCACTGCGCCTATGGCACTGACCAGGGTTGCGGTGACGAACGCGCAGGTCAGCAACAGGATAATTCGTACGGCGGTCACCGGTATCCCGAGGGTGGTAGAGACCTCGTCTCCAAAGGTAAAGGTGTCCAGCGCCCGCGAAAAGAGGCATACCATCAGCAGGCCCGTTAACGTAACGGCCAGCGCCAGCAGCGCGTCCGGCCAGCGCACACCGCTCAGGCTGCCCATTAACCAGAACATAACGCTACGCGACTGCTCGGCATTGGCGGAGGTGCTGACGATATACGCGGTCATGGCGTTGAAGAGCTGTGTGCCCGCAATGCCTGCCAGCAAAATGCGCGACGGGCTTGCGCTCATGCCGTTTGTAATCAACATGATGAGCGCAAAAGCGGCGCAGGCGCCAACAAACGCACCGCTGCTCACGCCAATCACGCTCCCCCCGATACCGAGCAGCATCACGCAGACGGCCCCCAGCGAAGCGCCTGCTGAGATGCCCAGCAGATAGGGCTCCGCCAGGGGGTTGCGCAGTATTGACTGGAGCACCAGCCCGCACAGTGCCAGGCCGCCGCCGCTGCAAGCAGCCATGAGTGCGCGGCTCATGCGGTACTGCCAGACGATGCCTTCCTCGGGTTGCGGCAGAACGTATGCAGTCAGCCCAAGACCATTGAGGATCGCTTTTCCGGTAACGGCATACGATACCGGCATATCGCCGATACTCGCGGCAAAGACCAGCATCAGCGGCAATGCCACGGCGCCTGCCGCCATTAACCCCTGCTGGCGGCGGGGAGAAGATACATGACTCATTATTCGTCCTGGAATGAAGCCAGCCGATCGCTGATAAGCTCAACCGCGTCGACGTTACGCAAAGAAGGGTTTAACGACATTGCGGGCACCACAATAATCTGCTTATTCCTGACCGCCGGAATGTTTCTTGTCACCGGATCGCGTCGTAAAAAGGCCTCTTTTACCGCGGCGTCATCGGCAGGGTAGAGCCTGCGTGACATCTGAGCGATGACGATAACGTCTGGCTGCATTTGGGCAATATGTTCCCAGGTGACAGCGGGCCATTCATCATGCGAGTCAATAACGTTCTTTAACCCCAGCGTGCGGCTTATCCAGCCAGGCGCGCCGTAATTCCCTGCCACCCAGGGATCGCCATTCAGGCGGCTGCTTGAAAACCAAAAGACAACCTTCAGGGGTTTTGCTGAGATGCGCGCCTGCGCTTTCTGAATCCGTTCTGTCAGCTCACGATTGAGCTGCTCGCCGCGCGCGGGAACATCAAAGATGGCGGCCAGGTCTGTGACTTCGTGTTTTATTTCTGCCAGTGAAAACGGCGTGCTCCGTGCTCCGTCAGCGTTTGAGGTTGCCGTCACCGTTTTGTCCGTGCAGTCGGCAGGGGAGATCCACGTCTTAATCCCCAGGGATGCAAACTGCTCGCGTGTTCCCACCTCGCCCTGCGGGCCAATATGCCAGTGATACTGAGCGAGGACGAGTTCCGGTTTTTGTCCCACCACGGCTTCAAAAGAGGGGGAGTTATCCGCAAGCCGGGGGAGTTTTTTTCCGGCATCAGCCAGCGAATCCGGGAGTTTGCCGAACCAGACTGAGGTTGCGGCGACAGATTTTTCCAGCCCCAGCGCGAGCATCAATTCCGTTTCATGCTGACCCACGGTAACGACGCGCTGTGGCGCTTGCGTAAAGGTCTGCCTGACGCCGCAATTTTCAATCGTCAGCGGGTAAGTTGTTGCTGCAAACGTGGCTGGTGCCATGGCCAGCAGTACTGTCAGTAATAACCCTTTTTTCAGAAGCATAAGAATCAATCCCAAATTGTTATGTTATAACATAATACATATATTGTGATTGAGCGCAACACGCTGCCTGCCGGACATTTGCCGGTGCCTGTAATGAGAGGGAAACTTCATATTCAGATTAACGTCGCCGAAGTGAGTCATGACGCCAGAGGGCGGGGTGATGGTGAGCAAGTGTAACTTTATGCAATTTCACGCTTTACATCATGCTCAGAGATGTTTATAGTGCGCCTCACTTTGGAAGCGTGGCCGAGCGGTTGAAGGCACCGGTCTTGAAAACCGGCGACCCGAAAGGGTTCTAGAGTTCGAATCTCTACGCTTCCGCCAAATTCGAAAACCCTGCGATAGCACTATCGCAGGGTTTTTTCGTTTTACAGCCCAATCACCAGCTCAGCGGAATGACTTCTTGAGCAACATAGCGCCACAAGCGGGTTCGGGGCGTTTTTCTCTCCCTCTGACTGTACGCTATCCCGGTGATCCACCACGCCGTCAATCACCGGTGTCAGACACGCACCGCAGATCCCCATCTCGCAGGAGAGCGGTACGGCCACACCGTTTTCCTGTAGCACCTGAGCAATGGTTTTATCTGCGGGCACAGGCCAGCGCTCTCCGGTGGAGGCCAGTTTAACCGTGAAGATCTCGCCACTTTCAGCGCCGGTATCAGGCGCAGCGGGTTGAAACGCCTCGCTGTGGATCGTGGCGCCATCCCAGCCTTTCGCCGTCGCCACCTCACGTACTTTTTCCATAAACCCGGCCGGGCCACAGACCCAGGCGTGAAGATCCGCCGCGGCCATCGGGATATGCTCTGCCAGCAACGTGCGCGGGCTGGTGGTATGGATAACGCACTTACCATGCTCAAACTGCGCCAGTTCGCGGGCGAAAGCCGCGCTTTCAGCGTGTCTGACATAATAGTGCAGAGTGAACGGGGTTCCGGCTGCTTCCAGCTGCAGGGCCATGGCATACAGTGGCGTAATCCCGATCCCCGCAGCCAGCAGCAACACCCGTTCGGCCTCCTGCAGGGCAAACAGATTGCGCGGCGCGGAGATCAGCAGCGTCTGACCGGGACGCAGCGTCTCATGAATATAGCGCGACCCGCCGCGCGAGGCGGTTTCCCGGCCCACGCAGATCAGATAGCCTTCACTCCCGCATGGGCCGGTCAGGGAATACTGACGTATAACCCCGCAGGGCAGATGCACGTCGATATGCGCACCGGGCTGCCACTCTGGCAGCGCTTCACCGTTTTCCGCCACCAGCCTGACGGCGAGGCTTTTGTTCCCCTGCCGCCACAGCCCGTCGACGATAACGCTTAAGATATCACTCATGACAGCCCTCCATCAGACCAGGAAAAACGCGCCAAAACCCATCTTTTTCAGCCCCCGGCGATAGGCAATCGAGCTTTTATCCGCGGGAATATGGGCTTCAAGGGTCAGATCCAACGGCAAACTTTCCGGGCGCTGGGTCTCGACCATCAGGCGGTCTTCCTCAAAAATCCGCAGGTTAAAGGCATGCACCTCTTCCACCGGAATATGCAGATCAAAGTTACGCGCAATCGGGGCAAACATGCGGGTGACGCGTGACGAGACCGGCGACGCGGCGTTCATGATCACCAGCCGGGATTCGCCCGGAAAATGGATCGTCAGGGTGGCGGTAAACGGCAAATGCATTTCAAAATGGCGCAGCCACTGGAAGCCTTCCGGCGCCTGCACGTCAGCGCTGGCGGGATAATTGCTCACCGAACTCCAGTAGTCCGCTACAAAACCAAACGGTGTTTCCTGTGGCTGATAGGTCGGGACGAGCTGGTTATCCGGGTCCGCAAAGGTGCTGGTGTGGATCCACGCAAAATGCGCCACATCCAGAAATCCTTCCACCTGGCGGCCAGCGAAGCCATTCACCTCAAACGCCGGACAGTTGATCTGCTGAAAGCCATCGTCATCCCAGTGCGGCATGGTGGGCAGCGGCATCGGGTTATCCGGGTCAAACGCCAGACACGTCCAGATCAATCCAAAGCGCTCCTCCACGGCGTAGTTAATCAGGTTGAGTTTCGCCGGTACTGGCTGGTCGGGGCTGGAGGGAATACGGTTGCAGCGGCCATCTTCTCCGAAGCGCAGGCCATGGTAGGGGCAGATAATCCCGTGCTCATCATGAAAGCCCAGCGTCAGCGGCACGCCGCGATGCGGACAAACGTCGCGGGCGACCACGACCTGGCCTTTCACGCGGTAGATAACCAGCGCTTCGTCAAGCAGGGTCGCCTTAACCGGCGCCGCGCCAATGTCGCAGGCGCGCGCAACCGGATGCCAGCACTTTGCCAGACGCAGCCAGTCCTCTGGCTCAAACGTGCAATGGGCGGGTGGTACAGGTGCTTTATTCATGTGTATTCCTCTTACGTTCAGCCTAATGGTCCGCCCTGAATGGTGTCGCACAAACCGTTGATAATGCGCTCCCCGGTCTCCTCTCTCAGCTCCTGATACCAGGCTCTGGTTAACGCCATATCTTTACCGTGCGTGACGTCACAGCGCTTGCGAGCCTTCAGCACCAGGTCGCGTACCCGGTCACAGCGCAGGGCTTCGTACTGCCGCAGCGCCAGCATAATGTTGTGGTTTTCGCGCAGACAATCACCCAGCACAACCGCATCCTCCAGCGCCGCGCAGCCGCCCTGGCCGATATCCGGCGTGGTGCTGTGCGCCGCATCGCCGAGCAGCGCCACGTGGCCGCGTACCAGGCTATCGAAGGGCTCAATGTCGTGGATTTCTATGCGGTTGGTGGTATCCGGATCCAGCGCGGCGATCAGCTTCTGCACCGGCGGCGCCCAGCCGCGGAAGTAACCCATGAGATCGGCTCTGAGGGTGGTGCGATCTTCCGCCAGACCGAGGGGAAGCGGGACATCAAAAAAGAAATAGAAGCGGCCACCGGAGACGGGCATCAGCGACACACGCTTGCCTTCTCCCACGAACGTGGTCCACTGGTGGGCGGGGGCAATCTCTTCATCAATCTTCACCAGTCCGTTCCAGTTAACGTAACCGGCGTAGCGGCGCTCGGGGGTATACCCCAGCACGTACGGGCGCACCGCCGAATGGCTGCCATCGGCGGCAATCAGAAAATCGCCCGTCGCCGTGCTGCCGTCGGTAAATGTTACGCTGACGCCAGCATCATCTTCCCGGACGTGTTCGACGCGCTTGCCGAACTGCACCCGCTCGCGACCCCAGAAGTCCAGCATCTCGCGCTGCAGTTCAGCGCGCGAGACGGGGCAGGGGCGTCCCCCGGTGCGCTCCACCAGCGGGGCCAGGCTAAAGCGGGTCAACGTGTCGCCGCGCCGGTGATCCTTGTAGGCCATAAAGCGCATCGGCCCGCCGTATGTCTCAATAATGTCGCCCATGTCGAGGTGCTGCATGCATTTCACCCCGTTGGGCCAGATGGAGATGGCCGCGCCAACGGGTTTGATCTCTTTTACTGCTTCAAACACGGTACAGTCGATGCCCGCCTTTTCCAGCGCGACAGCGGCGCTCAGGCCACCAATGCCCGCACCAATGACGATTGCTTTCATGCTTCTCTCCTTTTGCCGGGTGTCATTAACATCAGCAATTTGCGTACCAGGCTGCAGAGTGGCGTAAAGGGCGTTGTGGGAGGGATGTTTGCACTGCTAAGGTGCGTTATCGCGGTGGGAATGCCTTTTTATGAATCAATAATTTCCGGTTTAGGGATCAGGAATCAACTGTTTCAGGTCTCAGGCAAGAGTGGCGTGTTTTGTGCAATGTTCAGGGACGATGATGACACGGGAGGAACCATGATAACGCTGGACGATTTTAATCACCGAAGTCTCGAAGAGGTGCTTACGCTATTACACCCTTGCGTGGCCATTCCCGGCTGGGCCGAGGCGCTGGTCGCCGGGCGGCCTTATCCGAGCCGGGAGGTTTTGTTTAACGCGGCCCAGGCGCTGACGCATAGCTGGGATGAACACGCGCTCACGCAGGCCCTGAGCGCGCATCCGCGCATCGGTGAGAAGCCCATGGGCACGCAGGCGGAGGCGGCGCTGTCGCGTCGGGAGCAGGGAGCGGTGAATCATGATGATGCCCGGCTTGCTGAGGCGTTACGGGCAGGCAATGCCCGCTACGAAAGCCGTTTCGGGCGCGTCTTTCTGATCCGCGCCAAAGGCCGCAGCGGGGAGGAGATCCTCCAGGCCCTGAACGCGCGGCTGGAAAACAGCGATGCGCAGGAGGTGCAGGCCGCACTGGATCAGCTGCGGGAAATTACCTTATTACGACTGGAAGGAGTCATTGGCGCATGAGCACGCTCAGTACACATATTCTGGATATCTCGACGGGCAAACCCGCGCAGGGGGTGACGGTACGTCTTGAACAGGACGCGGAGATCATCGCAACTGGCGTGACCAACGCGCAGGGCCGCATCACCGAATTTGTTCCCGTCCTGCCTGCGGGCCGCTATCGGCTGGTGGCCGAGACTGGCGTCTGGTTTAGCGAAACGGGGCGCGACACGCTCTATCCCTGCGCGCAGATTGATTTTCTTATCGGCGAAACGGCAGATGAGCACTTCCATCTGCCGTTTGTGATTGCCCCTGGCGGCTGGTCAACCTACCGCGGCAGCTGACCACACTGGCTCGCCGTTGACCCAGGTTTGGCTGATATTACGCTCGTCGCCCAGGGTCATCAGCACAAACAGCTGCTCGTAGATATCCTTGCAGCGCCCGCTACGCAGGCGCTGAAGCGGGGTGACCGCCGGGTCGATCACGATAAAATCGGCCTCTTTGCCTGGAGCGAAGTTGCCAATTTTGTCATCCAGACGCAGGGCATGCGCGCCACCCAGCGTGGCATGATAAAAGGCCTCGCTGGCGCGCAGGCGATAGCTCTGCAACTGACCCACCTTGTAAGCTTCCCCCAGCGTGCGCAGCATGCTGAAGGTGGTACCCGCGCCGACGTCGGTGCCGATACCCATCCGCACCTTGTGCTGCCAGCAGGCGGGTAACCGAAACAGCCCGCTGCCAAGAAACAGATTGGAAGTAGGGCAAAACGCCACCGCCGATCCGGTGTCGTGCAGGCACTGCCACTCGCTGTGGTGCAGATGGATCCCGTGAGCAAACACGCTGCGCTCGCCGGTGAGGCCGTAGTGGTGATAGACATCCAGATAACGTTCATGCTCCGGCCACAGGTCATTAACCCAGGCCACTTCGTTCGGGTTTTCGCTCAGATGGGTCTGCAGCCAGGTGTCCGGAAACTCCTCTCTGAGTAAACGCACCGCTGCCAGCAGTTCCGGTGATGAGGTGGGCGCAAAGCGTGGCGTAATGGCATACCCCAGCCGTCCATGGTGGTGCCAGCGCTGGATTAGATCCCGCGTCTGCTGGTAGCTCTGTTGTGCCGTTTCGGTCAGGTAGTCCGGGGTGTGCCGGTCCATCATCACCTTCCCGGCGATAAGGCGCATATTCAGACGCGATGCTTCGGTAAACAGCGCATCCACCGATTGCGGATGCAGTGTGCAAAACACCAGTGCGGTGGTGGTGCCGTGGCTCACCAGCTGATTTATGAAAAATTCCGCGATCTCTTTTGCGTAGCTCTCGTCGGCAAACTGGCTCTCCACCGGAAACGTATAGGTGGTCAGCCACTCCAGCAACTGCTCGCCGAAGGCGCCGATCATCTCGGTCTGCGGGTAATGAACGTGGGTATCGATAAAGCCGGGCAGCAGCAGTTTGCCGCGCAGGTCGGTGTAACCCTTGTGCGGGTCAAGATATTGCTCTCCCTCCTGCCAGGCCATGAGCGCCACGATTTTCCCGTGGTGAATAAACAGCAGGCCGTCCTCCTGGTAGCGCGCATGGTCGGCAATCAGGTCTGCGCTGTCGCAGACCCGGGCGATATCGAAAAATGCACCGCGTATCGCAGTCTGGTAATCCATCACGGCTCCTGTCTGATTGTTTGCGTGGCCTCGCGTGCCGTGAAGTGAGCGGCGGACGCCCCTTCGCGCTCTTCACGCGCCAGCCAGCGGTAGGTTACCCCGCCAAGGAACACGCCAATGAACCAGCTAAAGTTTGCCACCTCATGCAGCGCCGGGATGAAGCTTATCACCAGCCCGACGGCAACCGAGGGGATCAGCGCGCCGATGGCTTTCGGGTTAAAGCCGTTGCGGTACCAGTATTTCCCTTCTGGCGTGTCATCGAACAGGTCGTCCACGGATACCTTGCCACGCTTAATCAGGTAGAAATCGGCAATCAGGATACCGAACAGCGGACCGATAAACGCCCCCAGCACATCCAGGGTGTAATGAATAAGCTCCGGGGAGTTAAACAGATTCCACGGGGTTAACAGGATCGAGCCGACGGCGGCAATCATTCCCCCGGTGCGGAAGCTGATTTTCTGCGGGGAACAGTTAGAGAAATCAAACGCCGGGGAGACGAAGTTGGCCACGATGTTAATCCCGATGGTGGCGGTGATCATGGTCAACAGACCAATCGCCACCGCCAGATCGTTGCCCACGCGGCTGACGGTTTCAATCGGGTCGGTGATCATGCGGCCAAACAGCGACTGGGTACCGGAGACAATCACCACAGTCACGATGGAGAACAGCAGGAAGTTAAACGGCAGGCCCCAGCGGTTACCGCGGCGGATTTCCCCCATGCTTTTGCCGTAGCGGGAGAAATCACCAAAGTTGAGCAACGGGCCTGAGAAGTAGGAGACCACCAGCGCCGTGGCGGTGATCATCTGCCAGGTCTGCTCGCCCGCGCTCAGGGATTTGCTGGCGAGGGTAAAGGAGATCCCGTCGAATCCGGTCTTGTATACAATCCATCCTGCCAGCGCCAGCATCACCACATAGACCGCCGGGCCGGCGATGTCGATAAAGCGCTTGATGGCATTCATGCCGTGCCAGAAGACCATTGCCTGCAATACCCACATAATGGCAAAGCAGACCCAGCCCAGGTGCGACAGCCCGAGAAACGCGCCGGTGGTGAGCGACGAGAGTGACGGCCAGAACTTCAGCGCCACCAGCATCAGGGCGTTAGCGGCCAGATAGGTCTGAATGCCGTACCAGGCAAAGGCGATAAGCCCGCGGATCACCGCCGGAATGTTTGCCCCGAACACGCCAAAGGCCTGACGGCTGACCACCGCATACGGCACGCCCGCCATCTGGCTCGGTTTCGCCACCAGGTTGGCACACAGCTGCACAATGCAAATTCCCACCAGCAGGCAGAGCAACACCTGCCAGCTTGCCAGCCCGAGCGTAAAGAAGCTCGCGGCGACCACGTATCCCCCCATGCTGTGGACATCGGACATCCAGAAAGAAAAGATGTTGTACCAGCTCCAGTTCTGGTCACGCGTCGGTGCCAAATCCTCATTGCAAAGCCGTGGGCTGTATACCGCACCGGAATCAGCGGCCGTACCGTGTTGCGTATTTTGTCTGTTTGGCATGAAACCTGCTCCTGTGAATGAAAACCCGTTGAGTGGGAGTGCAGACGGTGTTGCAGGATCCAGGCCAAAATAATAAATCTTGTATGCAATATTTTATTTTTATGTATACGATTCGATAGCGAAAAGTAAAAAGTGGAGTGGTTAATGAACAACGTGAACAGTCTGCACGCCGCGACAGACCTGCAAGACAAAGACGAATCCATCTTTCAGGCGCTGATGACCGCGATTGTCGAACATCAACTGCTGCCGGGAAGCAAATTGCCGGAAGAGGCGCTGGCGGAGGTCTTTAGCGTGAGTCGTACGGGCATCCGTAAGGTGCTGCAGCGACTCGCCGCTGTGCAAATGGTCACCTTAACGCCCAAACGTGGTGCACACGTTGCCAGCCCGACGGTCGAAGAGGCCCGGCAGATCTTTCGCACCCGCGCGCTACTGGAGGTCGCCAATCTACCGGACGTGCTGGCGCACTGTCAGCCGCCGCATCTGGCCGCGCTGGCGTCAATCATCCGTCAGGAGCAGCAGGCGCATGAGGCTTACGACGGCCCGGCGGCGATCCGCCACTCCGCAAATTTCCATATTCAGCTGCAGGCCATCTCCGGCAATCAGGTCCTGACGGAGATGGTGACCCGCCTGAGCCAGCGCTCCTCGCTGGTGATTGCCACCTGGGGCGCACCGTGGCGTCAGGGGTGTCGCTGCAATGACCACGAACAGCTTGTGGAGCTGCTGCGTCAGAAAGCGCTGCAACCCCTGAGTGATGCCTTAATGCACCATTTTGAACATATCGTCGCCAGCCTCTGTTTCGAACGGGCAGGTGAATGCCTGCCCGATTTTGCCCGGCTGTTCGCCAGCCACAAGGAGTCGTAATGTCGTCTGTCCGTATACAAGTCATTAATCCCAATACCAGCCTCGCAATGACGGAAACCATCGGCGCGGCCGCCCGCGCGGTGGCTGCGCCGGGCACGGAGATCCTCGCGGTCTGCCCCAGTGCGGGTGTGCCCTCAATCGAAGGCCATTTTGATGAAGCCATTGCCGCCGTGGGTGTACTTGAGCAAATCAAAAAAGGCCAAGAGCAGGGGGTGGAAGGGCACGTGATTGCCTGCTTTGGCGATCCGGGGCTGCTGGCCGCGCGCGAGCTGGCGCAAGGGCCGGTTGTCGGCATTGCCGAAGCTGCCATGCACATGGCCACGCTGGTGGCGACGCGCTTTTCTATCGTCACCACGCTGCCGCGCACGCTGATTATCGCCCGTCATTTGCTGCAGCAGTATGGCTTTCAGGATCACTGCGCGGCCCTGCACGCGATTGATCTCCCGGTGCTGGCGCTGGAAGACGGCAGCGGCCTGGCGCAGGAGAAGGTGCGCGCGCGTTGTATACAGGCCCTGAAAGAGGATGGCTGCGGTGCCATCGTACTGGGCTGTGGCGGGATGGCAACGCTCGCCCAGGAGCTGACGCGCGAGCTGCGCGTGCCGGTGATCGACGGCGTCAGTGCGGCGGTGAAGATGGTGGAATCGCTGGTGGCGCTGGGGCTGTCAACCAGCAAGCACGGGGATCTGGCCTTCCCGGAGAACAAACCGTTAAGCGGACATTTTCAGGCATTGAATCCATTTTAATTTTTGGGGGGGTAGCAATGGGGCTTTTTGAAGAGGGTTATCCGCGGGATCTGCGTGGCTACGCAGGCAACCCGCCGCATGCGCAGTGGCCGAATCAGGCACGCATCGCCGTGCAGTTTGTGCTCAATTATGAAGAGGGGGCAGAAAACCACGTCCTGCATGGCGATGCCGGGTCGGAACAGTTTCTCTCGGACATCATCGGAGCGGCCAGCTATCCCGACAAACACATGTCCATGGACTCCCTGTACGAATACGGCAGCCGCGCCGGGTTCTGGCGAATTCATCATGAATTTCAGAAACGTGGCCTGCCGCTGACGGTCTTTGGCGTGGCGATGGCGCTGGCGCGTCACCCGGAGATTGTCGCGGCGATTAAGGCGGCGGATTACGACGTGGTCAGCCACGGCTGGCGCTGGATCCACTATCAGAACATGGATATCAACCAGGAGCGGGAACATCTGCACAAAGCGGTGCACGTGCTGACCGATCTGTTTGGCAAGCCGCCTGCGGGCTGGTACACCGGGCGCGACAGCCCCAACACGCGCCAGCTGGTGGTCGAGCACGGCGGTTTTGACTACGACAGCGACTACTATGGCGACGACTTGCCCTTCTGGACGGAAGTGGCCTGCAGCGATGGCAGCCGTAAACCGCACCTGATCGTGCCCTACACGCTGGACGCGAACGACATGCGCTTCGCCACCGCCCAAGGGTTTAATACCGCCGAGCAGTTTTATACTTATCTGAAAGACAGCTTTGACGTGCTGTATGAAGAGGGTGAAAGCGCGCCGAAGATGATGTCCATCGGCATGCACTGCCGCCTGCTGGGGCGTCCGGGCCGTTTTCGCGCGCTGCAGCGGTTCCTGGATTATGTGCAGCAGCACGAGCGGGTGTGGGTTTGTACCCGCCAGCAAATTGCTGACCACTGGCGGGACGTGCATCCGTTTCAGAAATAGTGGTGTCGTATTGTGCCGGGTGGCGGCTGCGCCTTACCCGGCCTACAGCATCCGCAGCGCCACCGGGCAGGTTTTTCAGCGTCACGACATCAAACTCACCTGCGCCGCCACGATCCGCCACCCGTAAGCAAACCGCACCCACGTCTGCTGCTGGCGGCCAATTCGTTCCGTCCCCTCGCGGGTAAATTCGGTGCTGCACACCGCGTAATCTTCTCCGAAGGTGGTGATCACGGTATTGCGCAACGTCCGCTGCAGCCCGGCGGAGGGGCGCGCCGCCCGAAAGGCGCGGATTTCATCAATGCCGTAAAGGTTTTCCCCCGCGCCCAGTCGCACCGTGTTTTTGTCGTGCCAGAACAGCTCATCCAGCACCGCAATGTTGTTGCTCACCAGCGCATCTTCATAGCGATAAAACGCGGCCGTGACGTCCGCCACCACCCAGGGAAGGTTAATGTCGTCGTGATTCATCATTGTGCCATCTCCGCAGGACGGGCATCGGTTATCCCGCTCGCTTCCAGGACCCGCGCCACGCGCAGGCAGGCTTGTTCATTAAACGGCGCTGCGATGAGTTGCAGACCAATCGGTGTTCCCTGGGCGGTGCGTAGCGGAACGGTGGTGACGGGTAAACCCAGAAATGAAATCGGCTGCGTCAGCATCCCCATGCTGGCGCGCACCGGCAGTGGCTCGCCGTTAATCTCCATGGTCTGCTCGCCAATCGTCGTGGCGCTGCGCGGCGTTGCCGGAGCGATCAGCACGTCGGCCTGCTCAAACAGCGCTTTACAGGCCTGTCGGGCGTGGGCGCGAAAACGCTGGGCCTGAATATACCAGGCGGAAGGGATCATCGCCCCAGCCAGCAGGCGTTCGCGGGAGTGTGGTTCAAAACGCTCCGGTTCACGGCGAAGTGACGGCAGGTACTGGTTCCCCCCTTCGGAGGCGCTGATGATAAACGCGGCAGAGCGGGACAGCGCGGCTTCAGGGAACTGCAACTCCTCCTGGACGTCGAGAGCACGTGCCGCGCGCGCGACGGCTTCCCGGGCGTCGTCGTTACACCACGTGCTGAAATAGCCCCCGAGGACGGCGCAGCGCAAACCATCCAGACCGCGATCGAGCAAAGGCCGCGTCTGCTCGCGGGAGGACTCTGCCTGAAAAGGGTCGCTGGTGTCTCGTCCCTGTAGCGCATCGTACACGGACGCCAGATCGCACACCCGGCGGGCAAACGGCCCGATATGATCGAGACTGGCGACAAACGGGTGGCTGCCGGAGCGTGACAGGCGGCCAAAGGTCGGTTTTAAGCCGTAAATTCCGCACAGGGACGCCGGGACGCGAATCGACCCGTTGGTATCGGTACCCAGTGAAAAATGGACCAGCCCGGCGGCGACGGCAGCGGCAGAGCCACCGGAGGAGCCGCCTGCAATGCGCGTCAGATCGTGCGGATTACGCGTGGCGCCGTAGTGGCTGTTTTCCGTGGTAAAGCCGTAGGCATAGGCATCCATATTGACCATCCCGGACAACAGTCCTCCCGCGCTGCGTAGCTGGCGAACCGCAAAGCTGTCTGCGCTGGCAGCGGAACGCTTGCTGAACAGCTCGGCTCCGGCGAGGGTGGTGTGCCCGGCCACATCAAACAGGTTTTTTACCGCGTAAGGCACGCCCGCCAGCGGCGGCAGGGGGCGCTTTTCCCGGCGCAGGGTGTCGATATTTTCTGCCTCGGCCAGCATCCGCGCTTCGGTAACCGCCGTCCAGGCGTTGATCTGCGGGTTGATGCGCGCAATATCCTCCAGCGTCTGACGGGCGATCTCGTGGGCGCTTAACTCGCCTGCACTCAGCGCCTGCTGGATCGCGCTGATACTCATCTCGTGTAGCCTCATGCTTTGTATACTCCTGCGATCTCCAGACGGTCATCAAGCGGCAGCGCCATCAGCGGAGCGGCCATGGTGGCAATGCGGCTAAACTGCTGCTGAAGCTCCGCGCGGCGGGCGTCATCCAGCTCAACGCCCAGCACGGCCTCCATCTGCGCCAGGTAGGCATGCCAGTCAGGTTGTTGTGTTGTCATGGTTTTCTCCTCAGTATCCGGCGGCGGCGCCGTTGCTGCGCGGGTCGAACGCGCCTTCAAACAGCCCGTTCGGGTGGCGGACAAGCGCGCCCGCGTGGCCCATGGCTTCGCTAAAGTCCGGGAAGATCTCCACCTCGTGACCCAGCGCCTGCAGGCGTGCGATCGTTTCAGGGGAAAACCGACCTTCCACCTTTAAGGTGTCTGAGCTTTGTCCCCAGGTGCGCCCCAGCAGCCAGCGCGGACGGGAGATGCTCTCCTGCAGCGGCAGACCCTGCACCACATAGCGGGTAAAGAGCGTGGCCTGAGTTTGCGGCTGGCCGTCACCGCCCATGGAGCCGTAGACCATCACCCGTCCGTCGTTCAGACGCGCCGCGGCCGGGTTCAGGGTATGGAACGGCTGTTTGCCCGGCGCGAGAGCCAGAAGATGTGCGGGATCGAGGCTGAACGACGCCCCCCGGTTCTGCCAGACGATACCCGTATCCGGGAGCACCACCCCGCTGCCGAACTCGTGATAAATGCTCTGGATAAACGACACGGCCAGGCCGCTGTTATCCATCACCCCCATCCACACCGTATCGCCAGGGCCTTTGCCGGTGCCCCACGGCGCGGCATGGTTATCGTTAACCCGGTCGGCGAGCGCCTGAAGCGCCGCAGGATCCAGCAGGCTCTGGATATCGGTTTTCAGCTCGCGCGGGTCGGTGATGTGTGCATCGCGCAGGCCAAAGGCCAGTTTGGTGGCTTCCACAATGCGGTGCACCGTCCCGGCGTCATCGGCATCGGCCATCGCCAGACGGTCGGTGATGCCGAGGATCGCCAGCGAGACCAGCCCCTGCGTCGGTGGGGCGAGGTTCCAGACCTCGCCCTGCTGATGCGCTAATTTCAACGGCGTGGTGCGCCGGGCGACATGCGCGTTCAAATCCGCCAGCGTAATGGGCAGGCCGAGCGTCTCCATCCCACGGGCCAGACGCGCCGCCAGCGGACCACGATAAAAACTCTCCAGACCCTCTTCGGCAAGTTGCGTCAGCGTGGAGGCCAGCGCCGGTTGATAAAACCGGCTGCCGACCTCCGGTGGTTTGCCGTCTACCAGCCAGGTTTCTGCAAAGCCGGGCAGGTCTTTCAGTTCGTCGAATTTACTGGCGGTGGCAGTGGCCTGCGAGGCCGTGACCGGCGTGCCATTGCGGGCATAGTCAATGGCATCTGCCAGCAGGCGCGTCAGCGGCAGGGCGTTGCCCGTCAGCGCGTGTGAGACCTTAAGCGCCTCCGCCCAGCCACTGACGGTACCCGCCACGGTCAGCGCCGCTCGGGGGCCGCGGTGGGGGATGTGCGCCAGATCGCCATAGGCGGCAAGTGTCGCCAGCGATCCCGCCGCGCCGCTGGCATCAATGGCAATCGGTTCGCCGCCGGGGGGCACGATAAGCCAGAAGCCATCGCCGCCCAGGCCATTCATATGGGGATAGACCACGGCAATGGTGGCCGCTGCCGCGACCATCGCTTCAATCGCGCTACCGCCATCGCGCAGCACAGACAGCGCGCTCTGGCTGGCAAGATGATGGGGGGCAACCGCCATTCCGTGTACGGAGACATTACTTTGCATGAACAGTCCTCATAACCCTGAAAGTCACAAGGCGCTGCAAAAGCTGTTCCAGGTATGAAAGAAAAGTTTCATGTCATCCCGGCTGATAAGCTGGCATGCTTAATGAATAGAGAGCAATAGATGAAACAAACGTTACAGAGGCGTTATGGAACAGCTTGATGAACGACTGAAAGCACAATACGCGTCACTGTCGCCGCAGGAGCAGCGGGTGGCGGATTTTATTTTCGATCACTTCGACGACCTGATCAGCTACAACAGCGCCGAGCTGGCACAGCTGAGCGGAGTGTCGAAAGCCACGGTGAGCCGCCTGTTTAAGCGTCTGGGCTATGAGAAGTATAAAGACATGCGCGATGAGTTGCGTACCCTGCGCCAGAGCGGTATGCCGCTGACGGACAACCGCGACGCGGTGCAGGGCAATACGCTGCTGGCGCGTCACTATAAGCAGGAGATGGCTAACCTGACCCAGTGGGTGAATGCCCTGGATGCCCGGCAGTTTGCCGACGCGATGGCGTGCATGGTTAAGGCGAGGCGCATCGTCATTATCGGGATGCGTAACGCCTATCCGGCGGCGCTGCATCTGCGTCAGCAGCTGTTGCAGGCACGCGGACAGGTGCTGGTACTGCCGCAACCGGGGCAGAGCCTGAGCGAAGAGCTGGTGGATCTCACCCCTGACGATCTGGTGGTGATGATGGCCTTTCGTCGCCGACCGCGCATTATCCGCCCGCTGCTGCAGCAGCTTCAGGGCAGTGGTATTCCGGTGCTGCTGATGTGCGAGCCGCAGGCGCACAGCCTGTTTCCGCTGGCGAGCTGGCAGCTCTGCGCTCCGCTGGACAGCGTCTCAGCCTATGACAGCTACGCCTCGGTCAATAGCCTGATCAACCTGCTGGCAAACGCCTTTCTGCATGAAATCCTCGATAAAGGCCGTCCGCGCATTCATGAGATCGCCACCCTGTATCAGCACCTGGACGAGCTCGAACAACGATAATGGGGCATCGGTGTGGTGCTTTGCATTGAAATGGTGCAGTGAGGCGGGGCGAAAAAGAGACAGCTTTTTCGCCCCGCCTTTGATTTATCAGGATTTACAACAAAATCCCGCGTTTCGCTTTATCTGGCACATTAGTTGCAAAATCCAATTCAAAGAATCTTTTGTTTCATGTTAACGTTACGGGGAAGCACCATGAAAAAATTGTTGATTGCACTGGCCGGGGCCGTTTGTCTGTTCACTAACCTGTCGGCAAAGGCGGACCAGCTTCAGGATATCGAAAAACGCGGCACCATTCGCATTGCCGTGCCGCAGGATTTCCCGCCGTTTGGCTCGGTCGGAACCGATCTGCAGCCGCAGGGCTATGACATCGATATGGCGCGTTATCTGGCCAAACAGATGAAGGTCAAGCTGCAGCTGGTCCCGGTGACCAGCGCCAACCGCGTGCCGTATCTGCAAACCGACAAAGTTGACCTTGTCATTTCAAGCCTCGGTAAGAATGCGGAACGTGAAAAGGTGATCGATTTCAGCCGCGCCTATGCGCCGTTCTTCCTCGGGGTGTTTGGCCCGAAAGGCGCAGAGCTGAAAGATGCCGCCGCCCTGAGCGGTAAAACCATCGGCGTGACGCGTGGCGCGGTCGAGGACATGGTGCTGACCAGCCTGGCGCCGAAAGACGCAGACGTAAAACGCTATGAGGACAACAACACCACGCTGTCGGCGTATCTGTCCGGACAGGTACAGTATGTGGCCACCGGCAACCTCGTGGTGGCGGCCGTCTCGCGCCAGAACGCGGAGAAAGCTCCGGTGCCGAGCTTTATGCTGAAAGATTCTCCGTGCTTTATCGGTCTGAAGAAAAATGAACCAGCGCTGAAGGCGAAAGTGGATGCGCTGATTGAACAGGGTATTAAAGACGGCACCCTGAACGGCTTCTCTGAGCAGTGGCTCAAGGCGCCGCTGCCGGCAAGCCTTGGCGTGTAAGGCAATGACAGAGCAACTCCATTTCTCTGAGCTCTGGCCGCACTGGCCGGCGCTGCTGGCCGGGCTGTGGGTCACCATCCAGTTGACGGTGATGGCGACCCTGGGCGGTCTGGCGATTGGTATTTTCGGGGCGGCTATTCGCAGCGGGCGGGCGACGTGGTTTAGCCGGATCTGGGGCGGTTACGTGGAGATTATCCGTAACACGCCGTTTGTGGTGCAGCTGTTTTTTATCGTCTTTGGCCTGCCCAATATGGGGCTGAAGATGACGGCGGGTGAGGCGGCACTGCTGGCGATGGTGATCAATCTGGGCGCGTACAGCACGGAGATTGTCCGGGCGGGCATTCAGGTGACACCCAAAGGGCAGTGGGAGGCCGGACGCGTGCTGGGGCTGACCCGCACCCAGACCTTCATTCGCGTGGTGTTACCGCCTGCGCTACAGCGTATTTATCCGGCGCTGGTGAGCCAGTGCATTATCGTGATGCTCGGCTCGTCGGTGGTGTCGCAGGTCTCGTATGAAGAGCTGACCTTTGCCGCCAACCTGATCCAGTCCAGAACGTTTCTGAGCTTTGAGGTTTATCTGGTGACAACCGGGATTTACTTAGCGCTGTCGATTACCCTGCGTCAGCTGATGATGGCGGCAGGACGCAAATGGCTGGGGGTACAGGCATGATGACCACCTTTACCGACTGGGACATTATTCGCAACCTGCTGCTGGCCGGGCGCTGGACGATACTGCTGTCGCTGGTGGCGTTTGTCGGCGGCGCGGTGGTGACCCTGCCGCTGCTGCTGCTGCGTCTCACTGGCGGGCGAATGATCATGCGCCTGATCCGCGGCTATATCGAACTGTTTCAGGGTACACCGCTGCTGATGCAGCTATTTCTGGCGTTCTTCGGCGTGGCGCTGTTCGGCATCGATGTCTCGCCATGGACCGCCGCATCGCTGGCCCTCACGTTCTACACCAGCGCGTTTTTGCTTGATATCTGGTTTGGCAGCATTCGCGCGCTGCCCAAAGGGCAGTGGGAAGCGTCGCGCTGTCTGGGGCTGACCTTTGGCCAGACGCTTTATCGGGTGGTCGCGCCGCAGGCGTTGCGGATTGCGATTGCGCCGACGGTCGGTTTTGCCGTCCAGGTGATTAAGGGCACGGCGCTGGCGTCAATCATCGGCTTTATCGAGCTGACCAAAGCCGGGACGATGCTCACCAATGTCACTTATCAACCGTTTAAGGTCTTTGCGCTGGTGGCGCTGGGCTACTTCATTCTGTGTTATCCGCTGTCGCGTTACAGCCGTTATCTGGAGACTAAATTCAATGCCTCTCATCACCATTAATCAGGTGCAGAAGTACTACGGCGATAACCATGTCCTGAAGGGGGTCGATCTCGATATCGACATGGGCCAGGTGATTTCGATTATCGGGCGCAGCGGATCCGGCAAAAGCACCCTGCTGCGCTGCATCAACGGTCTGGAAGGGTATCAGGACGGCAGCATCAAGCTTGGCGGCATGACCATTACCGACCGGGATTCCCAGGCGCGTGAAATCAGCCGCTCGGTCGGGATGGTGTTCCAGAACTTTAACCTGTTCCCGCACATGACGGCTCTGGAAAACGTGATGCTCGCCCCGCGTCGGGTGCTGAAGAAAAGCGCCGCCGAATGCCGGGCGCTGGCGCAGCAGATGCTGGAGAAAGTCGGCCTCGGCGATCGTCTGGATTACTACCCGTCGAGTCTCTCCGGCGGCCAGCAGCAGCGCGTGGCGATTGCCCGTGCGCTGGCGATGTCGCCAAAAGTCTTACTTTGTGACGAGATCACCTCCGCGCTCGACCCGGAACTGGTGGGCGAAGTGCTTAAGGTGCTGGAGCAGCTGGCAGCAGAAGGGATGACCCTGATTCTCGTGACCCATGAAATGAATTTTGCCCGCGAAGTGGGCGACCGCGTGGTGTTTATGCACCAGGGGAAAGTCTGGGAGCAGGGCGACAGCAAAACGCTTTTCGCTAACCCGCAGACCACCGAACTGAAGCAGTTCATCTCCTCCGTGCGCGGCCTCAACTGATAAGGACTTAACAATGGATATCGCTCAATTTCCGCAACTTAATCCGCCGCCGCGTCTGCTGATGGGGCCGGGGCCGATCAATGCCGATCCGCGCGTACTGCGCGCCATGTCGAGCCAGCTGATTGGTCAGTACGACCCGGCGATGACCCACTACATGAACGAAGTAATGGCGCTCTACCGCGGGGTGTTCCGCACCGAAAACCGCTGGACGATGCTGGTGGACGGCACCTCGCGCGCGGGCATTGAGGCGATTCTGGTGTCGGCCATTCGCCCGGGCGATAAAGTGCTGGTGCCGGTGTTTGGCCGCTTCGGCCATCTGCTGTGCGAAATCGCCCGCCGCTGCCGGGCGGAAGTGCATACCATCGAGGTGCCGTGGGGCGAGGTGTTTACCCCGGATCAGGTGGAGGATGCCATCAAACGTATTCGTCCCCGTCTGCTGCTGACCGTGCAGGGGGACACCTCCACCACCATGCTGCAGCCGCTGGCCGAGCTCGGCGCGATTTGCCGCCGTTATGACGTGCTGTTTTACACCGACGCCACCGCGTCGCTGGGGGGGAACGCGCTGGAAACCGATGCCTGGGGGCTGGATGCCGTCTCCGCTGGCATGCAGAAATGTCTCGGCGGCCCGTCCGGCACGTCACCGATCACCCTGAGCCCACGCATGGAAGAGGCGATCCGCCGCCGCAAATGCGTCGAGGAAGGGATCCGCACCGACGCCCATCGCGACGGCGACGAGGAGATGATCTACTCCAACTATTTCGATCTCGGCATGGTGATGGATTACTGGGGGCCGGAGCGGCTGAACCATCACACTGAAGCCACCACCGCGCTGTTTGGCGCCCGCGAATGCGCGCGGCTGATCCTCCAGGAAGGGCTGGACAACGGCATCGCCCGGCACAAGCTGCACGGCGATGCGCTGCTGAAAGGCATTCAGGCGATGGGGCTGGAGACCTTTGGCGATCTTAAGCACAAGATGAACAACGTGCTGGGCGTGGTGATCCCGCAGGGCGTTAACGGCGATCAGGTGCGTAAGCTGATGCTGGAGGATTTCGGTATCGAAATTGGCACCTCGTTTGGCCCGCTGCACGGCAAGGTATGGCGCATTGGCACCATGGGTTATAACGCCCGTAAAGACTGCGTAATGACCACCCTGAGCGCGCTGGAGTCGGTGCTGAAATACCTGAAATTCACCCCCCCCCAGGGGGCGGCGATGCAGGCCGCCTGGGATCATTATCGCCGCGAGACGTCACAATGAGCCCGGCGGCAGAGCGGGTGTTGGCCCGTGCCGATGCGCTGGCCGCCATCAGCGAAACCCCGGACGGCCTGACGCGGGTTTATCTTTCCACGCAGCATCTGCAGGCCAACCAGCTGGTCGGGCAGTGGATGAGCCAGGCGGGCATGACCGTCTGGCAGGACAGCGTCGGGAATATTTGCGGGCGCTATGAGGCGCAGCTGGAGGGCGCACCGGCGATACTGCTTGGCTCGCATCTGGATACCGTGCGCAATGCCGGGCGCTACGACGGCATGCTCGGCGTGCTCACCGCCATTGAAGTGGTGGACAGCCTGCATCAGCAGGGCGTGCGCCTGGCGCAGGCCATCGAGATTGTTGGCTTCTGCGACGAAGAAGGTACCCGCTTCGGCATCACGCTGTTAGGCAGTCGCGGCCTGACGGGCACCTGGCCGGAGAATTGGCTTGATACCTGTGATGCCAGTGGCATAAGCGTGGCGCAGGCGATGGTGCAGGCGGGGCTGGATCCCGCACGGGTAGCGCTTGCTGCGCGGCATCAGGACGATTTCAGCGCCTGTCTGGAGCTGCATATTGAACAGGGGCCGTGTCTGGAGCAGGAGGGGATGGCGCTGGGGGTGGTGGAAGCCATTAACGGTGCGCGGCGTCTGAACTGTCTCTTTACCGGCGAAGCCGGGCATGCCGGAACCGTGCCGATGGCTCACCGTAAAGATGCCCTGGCCGCGGCTGCCGAATGGATGGTGCAGGTTGAAAACACCACCCGACAGCGCGGCGGCAATCTGGTTGCCACGGTGGGGGCGTTACGCTGCCTGCCCGGCGCGGTCAATGTGATTCCCGGCGAGGTGGCGCTATCGCTGGATATTCGCGGCCCGCAGGATGCCCCGCTGGACGCACTGCTCACTGAACTGCTCATTCAGGCGGAAGAGATCGCAGCCCGACGTGGGCTCAGTTTCAGCGCCGAGGAGTTTTACCGGATCGCCGCCACGCCCTGCGATGCCAGACTGCAATCGCTGTTAGGGGAGGCTGTGACATCGGTTCAGGGCCGCACGCTATCGCTGCCGAGCGGTGCCGGGCACGACACCATTGCGCTGGCAGAACGCTGGCCGGTGGGGATGTTGTTTGTGCGCTGCAAGGGGGGCATCAGCCACCATCCGGCGGAGTCGGTGATGGCTGAGGATGTTGCCCTGGCGATTGAGGCGTTTGGGCGGGCGGTGAGGACGCTGGCTGACGGTGGCGCGCGTTAAGCCACCGAACGCACCGCATCTTCGATATCAGCGCTCACCCGTACATCCTGGTCATCAAAAACCATGCAGTGATGGTCGTCAAACGCCACGTCTATCTTCTGCCAGGGCGCGAACTTCACGTCGCCCGGCAGCAAGATCTTCACGTTGTCATGGCCATAGCATTGCCCAAACAGGTAAGTATTGTTTCCCAGTCGCTCCACCACTTCACAGTTAAATTCCAGCCGCGTGCCGCGGTGAAGGTCGGTGGTTAAATGTTCCGGGCGGATGCCCAGCGTGACCTGACTTCCCGGCTGCAGCGGTGTGGTGGTTATCGCGAGCGTGAGCGACTTTTGTTGCGATAGCCTGACGGTAAGCTTACCTGGCTGCCAGGCTTCAACGGTCGCCGGCAGAAAGTTCATCTTCGGAGAACCGATAAACCCGGCGACAAACTTATTTGCCGGTTTGTAATAGAGATCCATCGGGGCGCCCATCTGCTCAACCTTGCCATAGTTCATGACCACGATCTTGTCGGCCAGGGTCATCGCTTCGATCTGGTCGTGCGTGACATACACCATGGTGGTTTTCAGCTCCTGATGCAGGCGGGCAAGGTGCAGACGCATCTCGACGCGCAGTTCGGCGTCCAGGTTAGAGAGCGGTTCATCAAACATAAAGACGCGCGGGTTACGCACGATGGCGCGGCCTATTGCCACGCGCTGGCGCTGCCCGCCCGAAAGCTGTTTAGGTTTGCGGTCCAGCAGATGGGAGAGCTGCAGCGTTTTTGCGACCATCTCCACCTGGTGACGGATCTGTTCTTTTGGGACCTTATTCACTTTCAGCCCGTAGCCCATGTTTTCGGCGACCGTCATGTGCGGATAGAGCGCGTAGGACTGAAACACCATGGCCACGCCGCGGTGGGAAGGCGCGACGTCATTCATGACCTCATTACCGATTAAGACTTCACCTTCGCTAATCTCCTCCAGACCGGCAATCATGCGCAGCATGGTCGATTTACCGCAGCCGGAAGGGCCAACAAAGACGGCGAATTCCCCGTCTTCAATTTCAAGATTCACGTTGTGCAAGGTGACGGTGTCGCCAAAGCGCTTGGTGACATTCCTTAACTGTATGTTTGACATCAGTGTTCCCCGAGTAAACCGCTATCTATGTTTTACGTATAACAATCAGGTTTAACATAGCTGGACGGTGCAATTTGTCTGTATTGACTATAACTTCCAGTATTCATGCGCCCTATACAGATTTTCCATTAATGTTATGACGATCACACAACTTACAGTTTTTTGTAGAGTTATCATGATGTGAAGGGTAGCGTATACCAAACCAAAGATATTTGACGTCATACGTGCAGCATCTGATTTTGCTGAATTTTAGATGAGGCAAATAAGGCGTTAAATGTCATAACAACCATAAAATTGTTATACCTTCACATGAGGTTTGTAATGAAAAAGAACCTACTTGCCGCTCTGATCCTTTCTACGCTCTCGGTGCAGGTACATGCCACCACGCAGCTTAACGTCTGGGAAGACATCAAGAAGTCATCCGGTATAAAAGAGGCGGTGGCTGACTTTGAAAAACAGTACGACGTTAAGGTCAACGTCCAGGAAACCCCTTACGCCCAGCAGCTGGAAAAACTGCGTCTGGATGGCCCGGCGGGCATTGGCCCGGACGTGCTGGTGATCCCTAACGATCAGCTGGGCGGCGCCGTAGTGCAAGGGTTGCTGACCCCCCTGAATCTGGAGGCTAAGCAGACCGAACAGTACACCCCGGCCTCAATCAATGCCTTCAAAATGGATAATGCCCTCTACGGCGTACCGAAAGCGGTCGAGACGCTGGTGCTGATCTACAACAAAGACCTTATCGACAAGCCCCTCAATTCGCTGCAGGACTGGTATGACTTTTCGAAACAGCAGCGCGCGAAAAACCAGTACGGCCTGCTCGCCAAGTTCGACCAGATTTACTACAGCTGGGGGGCAATTTCTCCGATGGGCGGCTACATCTTCGGTCATAACGACAAGGGCGGCTATAACGCCAGCGACGTTGGCCTGAACAAGCCGGGCGCGGTAGAGGCCGTGACGTACCTTAAAAAATTCTACGCCGACGGGATCTTCCCGGCCGGGATAGTCGGTGACAACGGTCTGAACGCCATTGACTCCCTGTTCACCGAGAAGAAAGCGGCAGCCGTGATCAATGGGCCGTGGGCATTCCAGCCGTATGAAGCGGCAGGGATCAACTACGGCGTTGCGCCGCTGCCAACGCTGCCCGACGGCAAGCCTATGAGTTCTTTCCTTGGCGTGAAAGGCTACGTTGTCTCCACGTGGAGCAAAGACAAAGCCCTGGCGCAGAAATTTATCGAATTCATCAACCAGCCGCAGTATGTGAAAACGCGCTACATCGCCACGCGTGAAATCCCGCCGCTTACCGCGATGATCGACGATCCGATTATCAAAAACGACGAAAAAGCGAGTGCCGTCGCGGTACAGTCGGCGCGCGCAACTGCCATGCCGGGCATCCCTGAAATGGGTGAAGTCTGGGGGCCAGCCAACGCCGCGCTGGAGTTGAGCCTGACCGGCAAACAGGATCCTAAAGCCGCGCTGGATAGCGCAGAAAAACAGGTCCAGATGCAAATCGAAGCCATGCAGGCCAGCAACCAGTAATTTTCTGCCGTCGCAAAACGGGAGGACTCTCTCCCGTTTTTTTGAAAGGAGTTGTCTGTGAGTATCATCCCGGAAAATTTTGCCAGACCGCACGGGGCCGGGCGCCATGCCTGGACCGGCCTGCTGCTGGCGTTCATCCCCGGCTTCGGCCAGTTCTACCATCGTCAGTGGCTGAAAGGGATCATCTTCCTGGTACTGCTGGTCAGTTTTCTCGGCGTATTTGCCGATTTTCTGCGCGAAGGGCTGTGGGGGCTGGTGACGCTGGGCGAGGAGGTGCCGCGGGACAACTCTATCTTCCTGCTGGCTGAGGGGATCATCAGCGTGCTGATCGCCGCGTTTGGCGTGATGGTCTGGTACCTGTCGATGCGTGATGCGTGGGTGAATGGCAGAAAACGCGATGCGGGACTTGCGCTTAACAGCGTGCGCAAGCAGTACCAGATGCTGCTGAGCGACGGCTTCCCGTATCTGATGATCACGCCCGGCTTTATCCTGCTGGTGTTTGTAGTGGTTTTCCCGATCCTGTTCGGCTTTGCCATTGCCTTTACCAACTACAACCTCTACCACACGCCGCCGGCTAAGCTGGTGGACTGGGTTGGGTTTAAGAACTTCATCAATATCTTCACGCTCTCCATCTGGCGTTCGACCTTCTTCGACGTGCTGCAGTGGACGGTGGTCTGGACCCTGCTCGCTACCACGCTGCAATGTTCGGTAGGCGTGCTGCTGGCCATTCTGGTAAACCAGAAAGATCTGCGCTTTAAACCGCTGATCCGCACCATCTTCATTCTGCCCTGGGCGGTGCCGGGCTTTGTCACCATCCTGGTGTTTGCCGGAATGTTTAACGACTCCTTTGGGGTGATCAACAACGCCATTCTGGCCTTCTTCGGCATCGCGCCAAAAGCGTGGATGACCGATCCGTTCTGGACCAAAACGGCGCTGATTATGATGCAGACCTGGCTCGGCTTCCCGTTTGTTTTCGCCATGACCACCGGCGTGCTGCAGGCCATTCCGGACGATCTGTACGAAGCGGCGACCATGGACGGTGCCAGTAGCGCGACTAAGTTGCGTACCATCACGCTGCCGCTGGTGCTTTACTCGATTGCGCCGATTCTGATCACTCAATACACCTTCAACTTCAATAATTTCAACATCATCTACCTGTTTAATAACGGCGGACCGGCGGTGGTAGGGTCGAATGCGGGTGGGACGGATATCCTGGTGTCGTGGATCTACAAACTGACGATGTCCTCTTCGCAATATGCGATTGCGGCGACCATCACTATCCTGCTGTCGATCTTTGTCGTCGGGCTGGCGCTGTGGCAGTTCCGCGCCACGAAATCGTTCAAAAATGACGACATGGCGTAAGGAACGTAACAATGGCTCAATCACAAAGTATTAAACGTGAGAAGTGGGTTCGCCTCTCGCTTTCCTGGCTGGTTATCGTGCTGGTCTCGATAATCATCATTTACCCGCTGGTGTGGACGGTCGGTGCGTCGTTTAACGCGGGTAATAGCCTGCTGAGCTCGTCGATTATTCCAGAGAACTTCTCGGTGCAGCACTATGCCGACCTGTTCAACGGCCAGGTGAACTACATGACCTGGTACTGGAATTCAATGAAAATCAGCTTCCTGACCATGGTACTGACCTTAATCAGCGTCAGCTTTACCGCCTACGCGTTTTCGCGCTTTCGCTTTAAGGGGCGCCAGAACGGTCTGATGCTGTTCCTGCTGCTGCAGATGATCCCCCAGTTCTCGGCGCTGATTGCCATCTTCGTGCTGTCGCAGTTGCTGGGCCTTATCAATAGCCATCTGGCGCTGGTGCTGATCTACGTGGGCGGCATGATCCCGATGAACACTTACCTGATGAAAGGCTACCTCGATGCCATCCCGAAAGATCTGGATGAATCCGCGCGCATGGACGGGGCCAGTAATTTCCGGATTTTCATCGAAATTATCATGCCGCTTTCGAAGCCGATTGTGGCGGTGGTGGCGCTGTTCTCCTTCACCGGGCCGCTGGGGGATTTCATCCTCTCCAGCACCATTTTGCGCACCCCGGACAAATACACCTTACCCATCGGGCTTTATAACCTGGTGGCACAAAAAATGGGGGCCAGCTACACCACCTACGCGGCAGGCGCGGTCCTGATTGCGGTGCCGGTGGCGATCCTCTACCTGGCGTTACAAAAATACTTCGTCTCCGGCCTGACCTCCGGGAGTACCAAAGGATAACCATGAAAAGACTCAAACCCGCTTTGCTCGCCGTTTGCCTCTCATGTGGCCTTGCCGCGAGTGCTTTTGCTGCCGACGCGGTGAAAACGCGTCCGTTTAACGCCATGCCTGCAGATTTTATTAAGGGGGCGGATATTTCGACCCTACTGGAAGCCGAACAACACGGCGCGAAATTCTATAACCAGAACGGCCAGCAGCAGGATGCGATTGCGATCCTGAAGGCCAACGGCGTGAACTATGTACGCCTGCGCCTGTGGGTTGATCCACAGGATGCGAGCGGCAAGACCTATGGCGGCGGCAGTAACAACCTGGAAAACACGATTGCGCTGGCGAAGCGCGTGAAGGCGCAGGGCCTGAAGCTGCTGCTCGATTTCCACTACAGCGATTTCTGGACCGATCCGGGCAAACAGTTCAAGCCGAAAGCCTGGGAGAAGATGGACTACCCGCAGCTTAAAACGGCGATCCATGACTACACCCGCGACACCATCGCCCGCTTTAAGCAAGAGGGCGTACTGCCGGACATGGTGCAAATCGGTAACGAAATCAACGGCGGCATGCTGTGGCCGGAAGGCAAAAGCTGGGGGCAGGGCGGCGGCGAGTTTGACCGTCTGGCCGGACTGCTCAACGCCGCCATTAGCGGGCTAAAAGAGAATCTGACCGGCGGCGAGCAGGTGAAAATCATGCTGCACCTGGCCGAAGGGACTAAAAATGACACCTTCCGCTGGTGGTTTGACGAAATCGCGAAGCGTGGCGTGCCATTCGATATCATCGGCCTGTCAATGTACACCTACTGGAACGGCCCGATTAGCGCGCTGAAGGCCAATATGGATGACATCAGCAAGCGCTATAACAAAGACGTGATTGTGGTGGAAGCGGCATACGGCTATACGCTGGACAACTGCGATAACGCTGAGAACAGCTTCCAGGCGAAAGAAGAAAAAGACGGCGGCTATCCGGGTACCGTTCAGGGCCAGTACGATTATATTCACGATTTAATGCAGTCCGTTATTGATGTTCCGGACCACCGTGGCAAAGGCATTTTTTATTGGGAGCCGACCTGGATTGCCGTACCGGGCACCACGTGGGCGACCAAAGCCGGCATGAAATATATTCATGACGAATGGAAAGAGGGGAATGCCCGCGAGAATCAGGCGTTATTTGATTGCCAGGGAAAAGTGCTGCCATCAATAACGGTATTTAAATAATTTTTATCTTCATTCAGGACGTTTTTAATATGAATAAATTTGCGCCTTTAAGCCCAAAGGTCGCGGCGTTATTGCATGGCGCCGACTATAACCCGGAGCAATGGGAGAATTATCCCGGTATTATTGAAAAAGATATTGCCATGATGCAGCAGGCAAAATGTAATGTGATGTCGGTGGGCATATTTAGCTGGGCAAAGCTGGAGCCGCGTGAAGGGGAATATGATTTTGCGTGGCTGGATAATATTATTGAAAAACTGTATGCGGCAGGTATTCATATTTTCCTTGCTACGCCAAGCGGCGCGCGTCCGGCGTGGATGTCGCAAAAATACCCTGAGGTGCTGCGCGTCGGGCGCAACCGGGTGCCCGCGCTGCACGGAGGCCGACATAACCACTGCATGTCATCGCCAGTGTACCGTGAGAAGACATTCACCATTAACCGCCTGCTGGCGGAGCGTTATTCACACCATCCGGCGGTGCTGGGCTGGCATATCTCTAATGAATACGGCGGCGAATGTCACTGTCACCTGTGTCAGGCACGTTTTCGCGACTGGCTGAAGGCGCGCTATAAAACCCTGGACGCGCTGAACCACGCGTGGTGGAGCACCTTCTGGAGCCACACCTACACCGACTGGTCGCAGATAGAGTCCCCTGCGCCGCAGGGAGAAGTATCGATTCACGGCCTCAACCTCGACTGGCGTCGCTTCAATACCGCACAGGTGACCGATTTCTGCCGCCATGAAGTGGCCCCGCTAAAAGTAGCGAATGCGGAACTGCCGGTAACCACCAATTTTATGGAGTATTTCTACGACTACGACTACTGGCAGCTTGCGAAGGCGATCGACTTTATCTCCTGGGACAGCTATCCGATGTGGCACAAGGAGAAAGACGAAACGGCGCTCGCCTGCTACACCGCCATGTATCACGACATGATGCGTAGCCTGAAGGGCGGTAAGCCCTTCGTGCTGATGGAGTCGACGCCGAGCACCACCAACTGGCAGCCAACCAGCAAGCTGAAAAAGCCGGGGATGCATATTCTCTCGTCGATGCAGGCGGTGGCGCACGGAGCGGATTCGGTGCAGTACTTCCAGTGGCGTAAAAGCCGCGGGTCGGTGGAGAAATTCCACGGCGCGGTTATCGACCACGTGGGTCATCTGGATACCCGCGTCGGGCGTGAAGTGACGCGCCTGGGCGAGATGCTGGCACGCCTGCCGGAGGTCGCAGGTTGCCGTACCGAGGCCCGGGTGGCGATTGTCTTCGACCAGCAAAACCGCTGGGCGCTGGATGATGCCGAAGGTCCGCGCAATATGGGAATGGAGTACGAAAAAACCGTCAACGAGCACTATCGTCCGTTCTGGGAAAAAGGCATCGCGGTGGATGTCATTGACGCTGACGGCGATCTGAGCGACTACGCGCTGGTGGTTGCCCCCATGCTTTATATGGTACGCGAAGGGTTTGCCGAGCGGGCAGAAGCCTTTGTGGCTAATGGCGGGCATCTGGTGACGACCTACTGGACCGGCGTGGTGGATGAGACCGATCTCTGTCATCTGGGCGGTTTCCCTGGCCCGCTGCGCAAGCTTCTGGGCATCTGGGCGGAAGAGATCGAGTGCCTGGGCGAGGGGGAGCGCAACCTGATTCAGGGGCTGGCAGGCAACGCGGCGGGTTTGCAGGGGCCGTATCAGGTGCGACATTTATGCGAGCTGATCCACGCTGAGTCCGCACAGGTGCTGGCGACCTACCGCGATGATTTCTACGCAGGTCGCCCTGCGGTAACGGTCAACCGCGTCGGTAAAGGCAAGGCGTGGCATGTCGCTTCACGTAACGATCTGCCGTTCCAGCGCGATTTCTTCGCCGGAATTATCAACGAGCTGGCACTACCGCGCGCCATCGAGGGTGAACTCCCGCCGGGCGTGGTTGCCACGGCACGCACGGATGGCGAAACCACCTGGGTGTTTGTGCAGAACTACACGGCACAGCAGCAGTACATCACGCTGCCACAGGGGTATACCGACTGCATGACAGACGCCGCTGCTGCGGGCGATACCGCTCTGCTGCCCTGGGACTGTCGTGTGCTCAGGCGTAAAGCGTAATTGATTTTCTCCCTCTCCCTGTGGGAGAGGGCTGGGGTGAGGGCATCAGACCGCACCGTCCGGGCAAAAAGGCACAGAACGCCTGCTCCACGAGCAGGCATTTTTTTATCTGCATATAATGAGGCGTATTATGGACAGTCAAATTACCCAGCGTTTAATTCCCGCGTTTGGCGGCGACGATAATATCGAACACGTCGAAGCCTGTATTACCCGCCTGCGCGTGACGGTAAAAGATTTAAATAAAGTTGACTCTGAGGCGTTACAGAATGAAGGGGCGCTGGGGGTAATTATTATTGGCCAGCAGGTGCATGCCATATTTGGCAGGCAATCTGATGCCTTACGTCAGTTATTAGATGAACATTTTAATCAATAAATAAAAAAAGGGATAGCCAAAATAATGGCTATCCCGAAACAGGCGAATAAACTGCCAGTTGTTGGAGATACAATAACGATTAACGCATTTTAGAAATAAATATTACCACCAGGCTTCAACCTGCACGCCGAAGTTCCAGGTATTACTGGCGGTGCCGTCTTCGAAGGATTTCCCATGTTCGGAATCATTAAGATAAGAGGCAAACACGCGTAGCTCGGGACGTGACATGAAATCAGGTCCGTCCGCCAGACCTAAGGCGATCGTGTACTTCTCACCGCTCTGCTTGTAGTTTGAACCGTCGGTATAGGTATCTTTCTGGTAGAACCCGCCCACTTCACCAATCAGACGCACATATTCGGTGAACTGATACTGCGCGCGGCCCACCAGCGAAATCAGGCGCGATTTATCGGTATACTGCGTGGTGTCATCCGCCGAACCCCAGGTCAGGACGTGGTTAAAGGAGAGCTTGTCGGTAATGGGAATTAAGCCGGTATTAATCACGCGGTAGCCGCTGGCATCGTTCACATAGTTCCACATGTCGTACCAGCCGCCCCCCTGGGAAACCATGTTCTGCGCCAGACCTTTGTTGGCATACTGCAGCACCAGCTTGTTATAGCCGCCCAGCATGTCCTGGCTGATCTCTCCGGTTACCATCACGCCGTTGTCGGCCTCGTACAGCCCGCCATACTCTTTCTGTTTGTTGGTCGGGTTTGGCATGGCATAGTCAATACCCACTTCCGTCCACGCGCCTGCCCACGGTTTCCAGCCCGCATAGCGGAGATCGATATAATTGATGTTCACGTCGTTATCACCGTCAACGCGGTAGTCCACGTCGTTGGCATCGCCGCGGATCCAGGCCACGGAGACCGCGCCAGGGCCGAGCGTATAGTTTTCAATACCTGCACCGGATCCCGAGATGTTCCAGTATTTGGTGTCAATGATGTGCAGATCATGACGCTGGTAATAGCGCTTCCCACCCCAGATAACCGCATTCGGATCGCCCGGGATCAATCCCTTGATCTGCAGGTTTAGCTGACGCAGGCCAAACTGAGCGTCGTCGCCAAAGGTGGTTTCGTTATCGTTAGAGCCGTCAGACACCATGCTCACCATGCTGTCGAGATAAAAGCTCACGTCGTTCTTTTTGTAGACCTCAGAGCCCAGTTCCAGCTCGCCGTAGGTATCGGCTTCGTTACCCAGACGGCCTATTTTATTCTTCTGCCACTCCTCCATCCCACCATCCCGTGAGACGCCCACGCCGGAGCGAAGATAGCCATGAAAATCAATCGGTACTGAAGACGCAGCAAACAGCGATGGAGACGCTAACGCGGCAGCCAGCGCAACGGATACAGAGCGGATCGTCGTGTTCATTGTTACCCTCTTATTGTTTTGTAATACGTTCACAAATCCGCTGTCATAAAATGCCTAAACCTTCTGGCTGGCAATTGAACGATCCTAAATGTGTGATTAACTGCAAATAAAATAGACAATTTTGTTACGAGTGATGAGCTGTGCCACAAATTATGGCATTGTGAACGTAATACTTTTTGATGGTGTTATGTCTGCGAAGTGAGGACGGTGAGCGTTTTTTTACAGCGCCCCTGTTACAATCATCGCATAACAACATAAGGAACCGGACCATGAAGTCGAAAAGCGCAACGTTAGAGGACGTCGCACGCCATGCAGGCGTCTCCTATCAGACCGTGTCCAGGGTACTGAATAAATCTGCCAATGTATCCGAGGCCACGCGCCACAAGGTTGAGAAATCCATAGAGTTATTGCGGTATGTGCCGAATCGCCTGGCCCAGCAACTGGTAGGCAAGCAGAGTCAGACCGTCGGGCTGGTGACCATTTCACTGGCTCTGCACGCGCCTTCTCAGGTGGCGGCAGCGGTAAAACGCTATGCGAACGTGGAGGGATACCAGGTACTGATCTCGATGATAGATGAGAACGTCAACCAAAGTATTCAGGACTCTATCAACGAACTGAAGTCCCAGCTGGTGAGCAAGGTGATCATTAACGTGCCTCTGGAGGCCGAAGAGGCGCAGAAAATCGCCACCGACAACGACGATATCGTCTGTCTTTTCCTGGATGTCGACCCGTACAGTTCTGTGTTTAACGTTTCGTTTAACCCGGCGGATGGGACCCGCGCCAGCGTTAAATACCTTTACGAGCTGGGCCATCGCGACATCGCCCTGCTGGCGGGGCCGGAGTCCTCTGTGTCGGCACAGTTGAGGCTAAAAAGCTGGATCGAAACCCTGAAGGGTTACGGGCTGGAGCCCGCTTCGGTGATCCGCGGCAACTGGGATGCGCAGAGCGGGTATGCCGGTGCGCTGCAGATGTTGCGCGAAACGCCGCAGTTTTCCGCCGTACTGGTGGCCAACGACCAGATGGCGCTGGGCGTACTGAGCGCCTTCCACCAGCAGCAGATTTCCATTCCTGGCGAGAAGTCGGTGATTGGCTACGATGATACCTACGAAAGCTCGTTCTTCTACCCGGCGCTGACGACGGTCTCACTGGATTTAGATCTGCAGGGCAAAGAGGCGGTGCGCCGCATTCTGGACAGCGGCGAAGAGAGTGCCCTGCGCATGTCCTCGATTTTACCTGCCCGTCTGGTGGTGCGACAGTCCACCGGGCCGAAAGGGGAGAAGGGAAAAAACCTCCAGGCGCTGGCCCAGCAGCTGCGCGAGATTGCGCATCAACTGGATGATGTGTAGCGGAGTGAGCACCTCAATCACAGGAAAGAGGTGCTCGTAAGATTACTCCAGCCCCAGCGTATACTGGGCGATTTTGAAGTAGATAATCAGCCCGGTACCGTCGATAAGCGTCGCGATAAACGGCGCGGAGACGACGGCCGGGTCAATGCCGCAGCGCTTGAGTACCATGGGAATAACGGACGAGACTATGGCACTCCACAGCGTAATGCACACCAGCGTCAGGCTGACGATAAGGGTAATTTCCAGCCCAATCCCCATCATCCATGCGCGGATGCACCCGGCAATACCGAGCGTGACGGCAATCATCAGTGAGGTGGTCATCTCTTTGCAAAGTACGCGACCGACATCGCGCAGATGCACTTCACCCAGCGCCATGGCGCGCACCAGCGTGGAGGTGATCTGCGTTCCGCTGTTCCCGCCGGTGCCAATTAGCAGCGGGATAAAAAATGCCAGCGCAATGGCGGACTCCAGCGCCTCTTCAAAGTGCTGGATCACCGAGCTGGTGTAGGCTTCCGCGACAAACAGCAGCAGCAGCCAGACGGAGCGTTTTTTCCACAGGCTGAAGGCGCTGGTCTCCAGATAGGGCTTTTCCAGCGGCAGCGTTGCCCCCTGGCGCTGGGCATCTTCGGTGACATCGTCTTCCAGCAGGTGAGCCATTTCGCGCTCGGTGAGGCAGCCAACCAGCTTGCCGTGGGTGACAACAGGCACTACATCCGCACAGCTGTGAGCCAGCAGTCCGGCGACATCGGCCCGCTCATCTTCCGGTTTGACCTGCAGAAATTGCGACAGCATCAGCGATTTTACCGGCTGTACGGTATCGGTGGTTTGCAGCAATTTGCGTACCGCAATCATGCCCGCGAGGCGGCCCTGATCTTCAATGAAAATATGCGACGGAATATCATCGTCTTTTAATTTTTCGAAAAACTGCTCGCGCGCCAGCGCCACGCATAATGAAATATCGAGGACAATAAAATCGGTATTCATATATTGCGCGATAGCGCTGTCATTGAATACCGGGTTCTGGTTGTGAATAGCGTAAGACATAGTGAATTCCCTTTGAATAAAAAATCTCTCAGGGGCGAGCAAGACAGGGCATGTCGAAGAGGAGATCCCCACGTCCTGGGTTCAGCACTGTACACCGTATCCCGTAAGGGAAGTTATACTGACAAAGCCTTGATTCGACAGTGCCTGTTTTACCCTGTGCGGGTTCTCTCGAACCTGCCAGAGCGATAACGTGTATTTGTACAGGAGCCTCGCCATAACGAGATCGTTGTAAACCAGCGGGATAATACGCTTATTTTATTTTCCCGCTCTGGAATTTAAAAAATGTTTAGGGAATGTTTATGTATTCATTATTCATGACGCGTTGAGCCTTTATTTAAACTTGCTCGATTTTAATAAGAAGGTAAATATTCACGAGGAGAACAAGGTGGCGTGGTTTGACAATCTGCTCAATCATTTTGCGCATTATCCGACGCATCTCTTTGCGCTGCTCTTCGTGCTGGCTTTGAGTAAATCCACGGTGCTGATCTCCTCCGTGCTGCCGCCCGCCTCGGTGATGTTGCTGACCGGGATCACCGTTAGCCAGGCGAGCCTGCATCCGGCGTTGACGTGGCTGGCGGTGGTGATGGGGGCCACGCTCGGTTCGCTGCTGAACTATCATATCGGTCAGTTGATGGGGCATACGCGGCTGGTGACGCGCATTACCTCAAGACATGCCGATACATTTTTGCGGGTGCAGCATCAGCTACAGAAAAACGGCGTGCTGGTGCTCTTCACCGCCCGTTTTCTGGCGGTACTGCGCTATATCGTGCCGCTGGCGGCGGGCATGCTCAGGCTCAACCGGGTGAAGGTTTACGCGGTCAGCCTGTTTTCTGCCGCCGTCTGGGCGGCGCTGTATGTCGGCATTGTCACCGGCATCAGCGCCTTTTAAGTTACAAACTTCCCATTCCGCCGTCCACCAGCAGTTCCGTTCCTACCGTGTAGCTGGATTCGTCGGAGGCCAGATAGAGCGCGGCTTTTGCCAGCTCCGTCGTCGAGCCCATTCTGCCCAGCGGCACAAGCTTGATGATCTCCGCCATCATCGCGTTAAGCGTTTCTTCGCTTAAGCCCGTTTTCGTAAAGGCCGGGGTTTCTACCGGGCCGGGGCTCAGACCGTTAACGCGAATGCCGCGCGGTAACAGCTCTGCCGACAGTGTGCGTGCCAGCGACAGCAGGGCGGCCTTGCTCGCGGCATACACGCTGCTGGTGGGCAGGCCGATGCGCGCGCTTACGGAGCCGCACAGGATCACCGAGGACGGATTATTCAGCAGCGGCAGCAGCGCCTGAATTAAAAAGAACGGTCCCTTCAGGTTGATGCCCATCAGACGATCCCAGGCCTCTTCCTGCCACGCTTCCAGCGGCGCGTGGGTCACGTCGCCGGCGTTGAGAAACACCGCGTCCAGGCGTGGCCAGCGGGCGGCAAGCGTCTCCGCCAGCGCTTTTTGCGAAGCAATATCTCCCGCATCGGTCGGGATCACCCAGGCCTTATCGCCCAAAATGCGCTCTGCTTCGGCGAGCGTTTCCGGGTTACGACCGGTGACGGCGACATGCGCCCCTTCGGCGAGAAACACCTGCGCAGTGGCAAGGCCAATGCCGCTGGTTCCGCCGGTAATCAGCGTATATTTACCTGCTAAACGACCCATGTTCTTCTCCTGAAATGTCTCTGGAGAAAGCACTATAGAAACGTTAGTATCGAAAGGAAACCAGGTACCAATTGGATACTAATGCGGCAAGAGGTGTGCTATGGCGGAATTGCTCGATATACGTTGTGAAAAAAATTCTGAGGTTTATGTCTGCCCGATGACGCAGTTTGTGAACCTGATTTCCGGGAAGTGGGCGATCCCTGTTCTTTATCGCCTGATTATCCTCAATGCGCCGGTACGCTTTGGCGATCTGCTGCGCGCTACCGCCCCCATCACGCAAAAAGAACTCACGAAGCAGCTCAGGCTGTTCGAACAGCGCGGTCTGGTGTCGCGCACGGTTTACCCGGAGATCCCACCGCGCGTGGAGTATCAGATAACGGGGCTGGGGTTGACCCTGCAAGGGGCGCTCTCGCCGCTGGCCGCCTGGATGAGTGAGTACGGCGACCAGCTTGAGCGTTAGCCTACTGTTTTACATAGCGCGGCGCCGGGATGCCGGTGCGGGCGCTGTTAAACAGTTCCAGACGTGCCGTTTCGTAGCGATCCCACAGGCTGGCATCATGCATTGGCGGAATGGTAATCAGCTCGCCCTGATCCAGACCCGCCAGCGAAGCATCCACCATATCGTCAGTGGTCATCACCGAGCCTTCGGGCAGATCGTTCACCGTCACGCCGGAATGCTGCCAGATTTCTGTTGCCGTTGCGGCGGGTAACACGGCCTGAATACGCAGATTGCTGTCGGCAAACTCCTCCTGTAACCCACGGGTAAAGCTGAGCACCCAGGCTTTGGTGGCGCTGTACAGCGCGCTGCCTGCACGCACGTGCAGGGACAACACCGAGGCGATATTGATAAGCGTACCGTGGTTATTCTGCGCCAGGCGCGGCAGGATCGCATAGGTCAGGCGCATCAGCGCCGTGGTATTGAGGGTGTTAATGGCCTGATGCTGGGCCACATCGCCCGCGAGGAACGGCGCCATCTGCGCGGTGCCGGCGTTGTTAACCAGCGCATCAATGGCGGTATTGCTACGCAGTTCGTCTTCTACCGCGCGGATCCCGGTTTCATCGGTGAGATCGGCCACCAGAATATCGACGGTCACGCCATAGCGCGCGCGTAGGTCGGCGGCGAGGGTTTGCAGCCGATCCTCGCGGCGGGCGACCAGGACCAGGTTAGCGCCGCGCGCGGCAAGGCGATCGGCATAGACGGCACCAATCCCGGAAGAGGCACCCGTAATCAGGGCGGTAGTGATTTGCGTAGTCATCGTGTGTTACCTCAAAGCAAAGTGGGTTATTTGGTTTCAATATGAAACTGAATTCACTGTCTGCTATTTGGTTTTATAATGCAACTATATCGGTGGTCATTTTGTGCTTTTGCCGTCTGGAACGATCAGGAGGGTAGTTTAGCCACGATCTCTTCAGGCGTAAGTTCGCGGCCATCATCGGCAATAAGCAGCAGTTTACGCAGCGGTTTGCGCTGTTCGCTATCAACGAGAACGGTGCCGCATTCGTTTTCCGCGAACAAAAATTCATTGCCCCACTGGGACAGGGCAACCAGCACCGTCTGGAGTGCGCGTCCCTTGTCGGTCAGAACGTATTCCTGCCAGGCGCTGCCGTCGGAGGCGGGCTGGAGCCGGAGGATGCCTTCATCGACCAGCAGTTTTAGCCGCGCGGTCAGCATGTTTTTCGCGATACCGAGGCTTTTCTGGAACTCGCCGAAGCGTTTAATCCCGCGCAATGCGTCGCGAACAATCAGCAGCGACCACCAGTCGCCGATGATATCCAGCGAACGGGCGACAGGGCAGGTACTCTCTTCAAGACGGGTGCGTTTCACAGGCAAATCTCCGGGCGTATGTAGTTTTATTATAAAACTAATCTGCTCACCGGGTAAGCGTGTTATTCATCAGTTTGAGAAATGCTTCCCGGAAAATTGTCACGGATCTGTCACACTGAACGCGACATTTTAAAACGAGTGAGGAATTAGGGATGAGAAAAGCACTACTCGCGGTGGCCGTAGCCGGTCTCTTTTCAGCAGCCTCCGGGGTGCAGGCGCAAGAGACGCCGGAAGGGTATCAGCTGGAGCAAGTTTTAATTATGAGCCGTCACAACCTGCGCGCACCGCTCGCCAATAACGGCAGCGTGCTGGAGCAGTCCACGCCAAAGCAATGGCCTGAATGGGAAGTGCCGGGCGGTCAGCTCACCACCAAAGGTGGCGTGCTGGAGGTTTACATGGGGCACTACATGCGCGAGTGGCTGG